>CAMOEO010000051.1 GCA_946612175.1 uncultured Verrucomicrobiota bacterium | reverse complement strand
GTTCTCCTCTCCTGGAACTGCTACGACGGCCAGACCTACACGATCATGGTCTCCCCGCTGCTCTCCACCATCCGCGAACCCTTCACGGGGGTGGTCGAGATCCTCGACGCCGACGGCAATGTGACGGCGGAGACGGACGGGCTGGCCATCCCCGCGGATCCCAGCGGAATGCTCTCCATCCGGATTCCGACGACCGAGAACGACGTGTCGGGCTTCTTCAGCCTGCGCGTGAACATCCTCGACGACGACAGCGACGTCCGCTAGGCCAACCGACCTGTGGCGCGGGTTTCGCACGAAACCCGCGCCATCCGTCCGCGCCGAGTCGAGGCGGTCGGTCGTTCCGACGGGACCGGACTACTTCCGTTCCCAGGTCGCCGGAAGATCGGCCGCGACGGAGACGCCCTCCGGCCAGGCGTTGTCCTTGTCGACGATCGTGATCCTCTTCGGCGAGGGGTTCCCGTCCTTCGCGTGGGAGAGCACCAACGGTGCCTCGCTCTTCCACGTCGTCCGGCGGAACGCGATGGCGCCCGGCTCCTTGTCGGGGTTCGTCTCGGGGTCGGCGTTCGGCGGACGCGCGATCCGGCGCAGGTCCTTGACGTCCACGAGGGCCTGCTTGCCCGACACCGTGCAGCCGTCGAAGCCGATCTTGCCGACGGTATAGACGCCCAGGCGCAGGAACGGCGCATCGTCCTTCGTTTCGATCGTGCAGTCCTTGAACAGGAGATCGGAGGGCGGCTCCCACCAGTTGCCCTGGATGCCCGTGCCCGCGAAGGTGCAGCCGCCGAACCGGAGGGACGCTTCGCGGAGCCCGAAGAACGAGCAGTCGGCGAAGTCGCAGTCCTTCGCCGTGAAGCGGCCGCCGTAGAATCCGTTGAGCTTCGTGTTCCGGAAGTGGCAGCGCTCCCAGTCGTTCGTCAGGCGGAAGCGGTTGAAGGCGCAGTCCTTCACCGTGACCTCGTACCAGCGTCCGCCGGGAAACGGCAGGTAGTTGCTGGTGTCGGTGCAGTCCTCGAAGGTGCAGGCGTAGGCGTTGGCGATGCCGACCCCCATGTTCCGGAACCTGCAGTTCACGACGCGTCCGGCCGGACCGACGTCGAGGACGAAGGGATCCGCCCCGCTATCGAGGTCGAGCCCCGCGAGGACGTAGTCCCAGCTGTCGGCGCGGTTGTCGTTCACGCCGAGGTGGACGGCCTTCGCGTACTCGTTGCCGTCGAAGCGCCCGTAGCCCGAGCGCAGGCGGGAGTCGCAGCGGTAGGTGGCGGTGCCGACGCGGTTTCCGCGGACGCACGGCGAGTGCGTGCGGCCCCAGAAGTAGATGTCGCCTTCGTTCCCCTCGAGAATGAAGTTGTGGCCCGCGCACGTGAGGATCGAGTTGTTGCGGGGGTTGTCGCGGAAGACGTTCCTCAGGAAGTAGACGTCCTGCATCTGGTCCCAGCCGTCCTCCGCGTCGAACGCGCAGCACGCCGCGCTCTCGCCGGACGTCGTGAAGAAGTTGCCCTCGAAGAGCATGTTCTTCATCGCGGAGGCCGCGTAGCCCACGCACCGGCAGCGCTCGAAATAGCAGTCCTTCACCGCGCAGTTGACGGGCAGCCGGAAGGCCGTGACCACGAGGCCCGCCTCGTCCGCCGCCTGGGCGCTCTCCTCCTCGACCGACACCCGGAGGAACGCCGCACCCTCCGGGATCCACATCTCGCGGTACTGCCACGCCGTCTCGGCCGAGAGGAACTTCCTCTCCGCGTCGTACCACGCGACCGTCATCTGCCAGGAGCGCGTGAGGCGCCCCTGGTAGCCGAGGTGCTTCGAGATCTGCAGGCGGCCGCGGCCCTTTTCGAGAATCGGCTTGAGATCCTTGAAGTCGGTCGTGAAACGGAACTTGTCCGACGCGTCGACCTCGCCCGTCTTCGGGTCGAGCCCGCCCGGCGCGAACGCGGGGAGCCGCTCGAAGAAGAACGAAAGCCAGCCCTTGGCGTCCTTGGCGATGCCGTTCTGGCCGCCGTAGCCCGTGATCTCGGCGACCTTCACGCCCTCGACGGAGCAGTACCAGGTGTCGCCGGCCAGGAAGAAGCCCGTCGGCCACTCGGAGTTGTTCGGGGAGCCCGCGTAGTCGTGCTCCCAGTAGTCGCCCTCCAGCGTACCGCCGACGAGGTGCGCGTCCGTCGCGCTCGCGAAGCGCACCAGCACGGAGCCCGCGCCCGTGAAGCCGTTCTGCTTGAGGACCGCCTCGCCGAGGTCGAGCGTCAGTCCGCTCGGCACCTCGACGGTGTTCGTCCAGGAGAGGCGGTACGTTCCCGGCAGCATCACGAACCGGCGGAAGCCTACCGCCGCCTTTTCGTCGATGAGCCTCTGGAGCCCCTCCGCCGTTTTCACGGCATCCGCCTCGACCGCCGCCTTGTCGTACCCTTCGTCGTAGACGACCTTCGCCTGCTTGAAGGCCTGCCAGGGCAGCTTGCCGGTGGCGGGATCCAGCGGCACCGTGACGACGTAGCCCGGCACGCCCGCGCGCTTCTCCTTCACGACCGTCGACGTGCCGTTCGTCGCGACGTGGACGACCCGCTCGAGGTCGCCGTCGTTGCGGATGCCGTAGGCCGCGAGGTCCGCCTCGGTCATCCGGTAGACCTTGTCCGCGGGAATCACGAGGTCGGCGGGGTCCACCACGCGGAAATCGTGGATGACGCGGTGCGACTCGCGGCCCTTCGCGTCGACCGCCCAGACGCGCATCTCGTACTCGCCCGCGGGGAGCCTGCCGAGGTCGAACTCGGCGTCGCCGCTCGGGAGGTCCGGGAGCGTCAGGACGTTCGATGCGCCGCCCTTCGGACGATATTCGAGGAATGCCGTGAAGCGGTGCGAGTCGTCCAGAAACCGGATTTTGGAGGAATCGAAGTCCGTCACGAAGAGGCCGACCTTCACGGCGTCGCCCGTCGTGACCGTCGGCTTCACGTAGTAGGTCGAGACGTACGGGTACTTCAGCGCCTCAGGCGGCTGGTAGCTCCCGTCTTCGGGCATCTGGTCCTTCAGGACCGAGGGATCCGTGAGGTAGCCGGGCAGGACCGGCGCGGCGCCGGCGAGCTGCGCGGCGGCGACGGCGGAGAGAAGAATTGTCCGTTTCATGCGTGCCATTTTACTCGTTCGTCCGTTGCCGGGCAACGGTACGAATGGATAGTCCGTCGCTCCGCAAGGGATGCTTTTCGTTTGCCTTCCGGCGTTGGCATCATTCTATGCCGATTCCGTCGCCGTCGAAACCCTCCAAGTGGAGGGGGCGTCGGCGTCGCCTCTACGCGTCGCGGGCGGGAAACAGCGTCCGCAGCACGGCGGCGACGCCGCCCTCGGCGCAGGGCGGGGCGACGAAGCGGGCGGCGGCGAGCGCGGCGGGGTGCCCGCCGCGCATGGCGTAGCTCCGGCCGCAGGCGCGGAGCATCGGGACGTCGTTCTCCCAGTCGCCGAAGCAGACGCAGCGGGCGGGGTCCGCGCCGAGGATGCGCTGGAGCGCGCGGACGCCGGAGCCCTTGTCCACGCCCGGCGCCATCGCGTCGAGCCAGCCGGGCTCGGCGCCGGACAGCGAAAGGGCGGACCCGAACCGGGCGCGCAGGGGGTCGAGCGCGTCCGGCGCGCCGCGGCGCAGGCGGACGAGGACCTTGCAGACGGGCGTCCCGGCCGCGGCGGCGACGGGATCGGACGAAACCAGGAGCGGATGGTAGACCGTTTCCAGGAAGGCGCGGTCGGATTCGGTCCACGGGGGCGCGAAACACGCGTCGCGTCCCACGATCACGACATCGGTGTCCGGCACGGCCAGCCCCGCGCGTGCATAGGCGGTCCACAGGTCCCCGGGCATGGCGCGGAACTCGACGAGCTCCGCGCCGCGGCACAGGCGCGCGCCGTTGTCGCAGACGAGCCAGAGCCGGTCCGCGAACCGGGGGAAGAGCGTACGGATGCCGTGGGGCGTGCGGCCGGAGGCGACGGCGAAGGCGGCGCCCGCCGCGAGAACGCGGTCGAGCACCTCGTCGAACCCCTCCGGGACGCGCCGCGTGGCGTAGTCCAGCAGCGTTCCGTCCAGGTCCGTCGCCACCAGCGGGGGCGTTTCTCGTTCCTGCCCCTTCACGGTTCCGTCCCCGCGCGGGAGGCGGTCAACGTCTTGGCTGGGTTCATTGTGCATGCTCGTCATGGTTTCCGTCGCAGCGGCCGCGATCGGTTTTACGGCGTTGATACTATCACCGAACCCCCGTTGAAAGCAAGGTAGACCTCGCGGGGGTTGAGGAGTCGAGGCGGATTGTGGTATCCTTGAGCGCGCAACCCACCCGAGGCCCCCTCCCATGTCCGAAGAATCCAAGAAGCCCGAAAAGAAGCCCTACATGCCGCCGCCCCCGCCGCCCGGCAAGGAGGTTCTCGTCTCCGTCCGAGGCGTGGACAAGATCTTCACGAAGGGCGGCGAGACCGTCTACGCCCTCCACGACATCAACCTCGACGTCTACCGCGGCGAGTACGTCTCGATCATGGGCCCCTCCGGCTCCGGAAAGTCCACCCTCTTCAACATGGTCGGCGCGCTCGACAAGCCCAGCGCCGGAGAGGTCTCCGTCGGCGGCGTCTCGCTGCCCACCCTCGCCTCGAGCAACCTCTCCTACTTCCGCTGCAAGCACATCGGGTACGTCTTCCAGTCCTACAACCTCATCCCGTGGCTCACGGCGATGGGCAACGTCATGCTCCCGCTCACCTTCCTCGGCACGCCCGAGGAGGAGGCCCGCGCCCGCGCGAAGCACGTGCTGGAGCTCGTCGGCCTCGCCCACCGCCTCGACCACACCCCCGGCGAGTGCTCCGGCGGCCAGCAGCAGCGCATCGCCGTCGCCCGCGCCCTCGCCAACGACCCCTCGATCATCCTCGCGGACGAGCCCACCGCCAACCTCGACCAGAAGACCGGCCAGGAGATCATCGAGCTGATGAAGGAGCTCTGCGTCTCCGAGGGCGTCACCGTCATCACCGCGACGCACGACTTCAAGATGCTCAAGGCCTCCGACCGCATCGTCTGGATCAAGGGCGGCCGCGTCGACCGCGTCGAGGACGTCTCCAACCTCGACATCGTCGTCGGCGGCGTCGACGAGCGCTACGGCTAGCGGTCCGCCTCCGGGGCCCTTCCGATGAACCTGCTCGCGAAGTTCCGGGAGACCGCCTTCTCGGTGCTGCCGGTCATGGGGATCGTCACGGTCCTCGGCCTCGTCGTCGTCCCCCCCGCCGGGACGGAGCTCGCCCCGGGCTTCTCCGTGGAGCCGCTCTGGCTCCCCCGTTTCCTCGCGGGCGGCGCGCTGCTCGTCGTCGGGCTCACCGTCTTCCTCCTCGGCGTCGACCTCGGCATCAGTCCCATGGGCGAACGGTGCGGCGCGGCGCTCACGCGGCGCCGCAGCCTCGCGCTGCTCCTCGGCGCCGCGTTCGCCATCGGCTTCGTCGTGACGGCCGCCGAGCCGGACGTCCAGGTCTTCGGCGACCAGGTCCGCGGCGTCTTCCCCGCGGTGCGCAAGGCCGCGCTGACGTTCTCCATCGCGGGCGGCGTCGGGCTGTTCATGTCGTTCGGCCTGCTCCGCTCCGTGCTCCGCGTCCCCGTCAAGACGGCGCTCGCGATCGCGTACGGGCTGCTGCTCCTCCTCGCGGTCTTCGCCCCCTCGCCGTTCGTCGGCGTCGCGTTCGACTCCGGCGGCGCCACGACCGGCCCGATGACCGTCCCGTTCATCATGGCGATCGGCCTCGGCGTCGTCGCGGTCCGCGCACGCGGAGACGGGGAGGGCGGGTTCGGCCTCACGGGCATCGCGAGCGTCGGGCCCGTCGCCGCGGTGCTCGTGTACGCCATCCTGAACGCGAACGTCGCGGCGCCAGCTCCCCACGCGGAGGTGGATTCTCACGCGGAGAGCGCGGAGGTGGATTCTCACGCAGAGAGCGCAGAGGTGGATTCTCACGCAGAGAGCGCAGAGAGCGCAGAGCCGGATTCTCACGCAGAGAGCGCAGAGAGCGCAGAGCCGGAACCCCACGCGGAGTTCGCGAAGAGGATCGACGGCGAAGTCCGATGCATTCCCCGTGTCTTCAAGGAGGGCGGCTTCTTCGCCTCGTTCCGCCATGCCGCGCCGGAGGCGCTGCGGGAGACGGCGCTTTCGATTCTTCCGCTCCTCGGGCTCTTCCTCGCGTTCCAGTTCCTGCTGCTGCGGATGACGGCGCGCCAGTTCGCGCGGCACGCCATCGGCGTCGCGTACGCGTTCGTCGGGCTGCTCGCGTTCCTGACCGGCGTGAACGGCGGGTTCATGCAGGCGGGCCGCATCCTCGGCGCGACGCTCGGCGGCGCGGCGGCGGCGGGCGGCGCCGGCGCCTGGGCGCTGCTGCTCGGGACGGGGCTCGCGCTCGGCGCGATCGTCGTGTGCGCCGAGCCCGCGGTGTGGGTGCTGGGCGAGCAGGTCGAGCAGGCCTCCGGCGGCAACATCCGGCGGCGGGCGCTGCTCGTGTTCCTCTCCGCCGGGACGGCGCTGGCGGTCGGTCTCGCGACGTGGCGCGCGGTGGCGGGGTTCCCGGTCGCGTGGGCGCTCGTCCCGGGCTACGCGGCCGCGATGGCGCTGATGGTCCGGTCCCCGGCGCTCTTCACCGGCATCGCCTTCGACTCGGGCGGCGTCGCCTCCGGGCCGCTCACCTCGACCTTCGTCCTCTCCTTCACGCTCGGCGCCGCCGCGGCCGGGCGCGGCGGAAACGACTCCTTCGGCGTCATCGCTCTCGTGGCGATGATGCCGCTCGCCGCCATCCAGCTGATGGGCATCCTCGTCGAGCGTCGGAAGCGGCGCGCGCTTCGAGCGCCGGCCGCCCCCGCGCCCACCCCCGGAGAAGAAACGCCATGAACGAACGACTGATCGCCTGCATCGTGCCGCACGGCCTCGGGGACGAGGTCGCCGCCGCCGCCAACGCGGCGGGGGCCGGCGGCGGAACGCTGCTCACCGGCCAGGGCACCGCCCCGAACGCGGTCCTCCAGCTGCTCGGGCTGGGCGTCTCCGCGAAGGACGCGTACGTCACCGTCGTCGACGCGACGCGCGCCGACCGCATCTCCGCCGTCGTCCGCGCGGCGGCCTCCGCCCGCGGAGGACGCTCCGCCGGCATCCTCTTCACCGCCGATGTCGCGCGCTTCGTCCGCTTCGGCATCCCCGAACCCACCCCCACCCCAACGGAGGAACCCGCCATGCAGAACGCCGTCGAACTCGTCGGAATCGTCGTGAACAAGGGATACGCGGAGGACGCGATGGCCGCGGCGCGCAAGGCCGGCGCGACCGGCGGCACGGTTCTCCCCGCGCGCGGCACGGCGCGTCCGGACGACGAGAGCTTCTTCGGCGTCAAGCTCGTTCCGGAGAAGGACATGCTCGTCATCCTGGCGGAGACGGAGAGGGCCGACGGGGTGGTCGACGCGGTGAAGGCGCTGCCGTGCTTCCGCGAGCGCGGATCGGGCGTCGCGTTCCGCGTTCCGGTGCGCGACTTCGCCCCGCTCGGCGGCTGATTCCCGCGCCATCCCTCCCCGGGGGCTCCGTTGTCCGCACGGCCGCTTCCGGGCGGCCCGAAACCGGGGCTGGCGGAACGCGCGCTTTTCTGCTATGCTCCCGTTTCATGAACGGACATTCACTTTTTTGCACCCTGGCCGCGGCGCTCGTCGCGAGCGCCGCCGTCGCGCAGGAGCCGGCGGCGGAGAAAGTCTTCGCCGTGCGGACGGCGCGGCCCGAGCGCCGCACGATCGCGCAGACGCTCGTCAAGACCGGCTCGCTCGCCGCGCCCGCCGAGGTCGCGCTCTGCGCGAAGGTCGCCGGGCGCCTCGCCGCCACCGCCCTCGACGACGGCACGCCCGTCGAGGAGGGCACGCGCGTGCGGAAGGGCGACGCCGTCGCCCGAATCGACGATCGCGAGTACCGCATCGCCCGCGATTCCGCGAAGGCCGCCGCCGAGGCGGCCCGCGCGCTCGCGGAGGACGCCGCGAGCGAGTTCGCCCGCACGGAGAAGCTCCGCGCGGCGAAGGTCTCCACGGAGCAGGAGTTCGATGTCGCCCGCTTCGCGCGCGACCGCACCGCCGCCGCCCTCGCCCAGGCCGAGGGTGGCCTCGCCGCCGCGGAGCTGCAGCTGGAGGAGTGCGTCGTGCGCGCGCCGTTCGACGCCGCCGTCGCCGCCAAGCGCCTCCATCCCGGCGCGATGGTCACGTCCGCCTCCGAGATCTACACGCTCGTCGCGACCGATCCGCTGCGCGCGCTCTTCGAGGTGCCGACGACGGCGCTGCCGCTCCTCCGGCCCGGCGAGACGAAGGTCCGCGTGACGGTCGACGCCTACCCGGACGAACCGGTCGACCTCGTCGTCGAGGCGGCCTACCCCGCGGCGGACCCCACCACGCGCACCGTGACGGTCCGCGCGCTCCTCCCCAACCCCGACGGCCGCTACCGCCCCGGGATGTACGCCACGGGCGCCTTCGCGCTCGACGAGCGCGCGGACGTGCTCGTCGTCCCGTTCGAGGCGGTGCTCCGCATCCGCGACCGCCGCTGCGTCTACGTCGTCGAGGACGGCCGCGCGGTCCTGCGCGACGTGCGGACCGGGCTCCGCCACGACGACGTCGTGGAGATCGTCTCCGGCCTTTCCGAGGGCGACGAGATCGTCGTCGACGGTCTCCACCGCCTCGCCGACGGCGCCGCGGTCCGCGTTGTGGAGTAGCGCGCCATGAAGCTTTCCGAAACCGGCGTAAGGCGCCCCGTGGCGACGCTCATGGCGTTCGTCGCGGTGTTCCTCCTCGGCGTCATCGCGTGGCAGCGCCTCGCGATCGACATGATGCCCGAGATCGAGAGCCCGTCGATCTCCGTCTTCACGCGCTGGGACGGCGCCTCGACCGAGGACGTCGAGCAGCAGATCACCCGCGTCATCGAGAGCGCGCTCGGCTCCGTCACCGACCTCGACGAGATCACGTCGACGACGAGCGAGGGCGTCTCGCGCGTGACGTGCAAGTTCAAGTGGGGCACGGAGCTGGGGGAGGCCGCGAACGACATGCGCGACCTCCTGGAGCGCGCCAAGCGCCGTCTGCCGGACGACGCCGACGACCCCGTGATGTTCAAGTTCAACACCGCCAACATGCCGATCCTCGGCTTCTCGGTCACGGCGACCGAGAACATCGAGAAGCTCGAGGACACGGTGAACGACGACATCGTCGACGTCCTCAAGCGCGTCCCCGGCGTCGGCACGGCGGAGGCGTTCGGTGGCCTGGAGCGGCAGATCAACGTCTTCCTCGACCCGGCGAAGCTCTCCGCGCACGGCCTCTCGGTCGCCGCGATCGCGGCGGCGATCGACGCGGACAACCAGACGGAGCCGGCGGGCAACGTGAAGATCGGCACGGTCGACTACACGATCCGCGTGCCGGGCGAGTTCGCGACGCCGGAGGAGGTCGGGCTCGTCGTGGTGAAGCGCGACGGCGACAAGGTCGTGCGCGTCTCGGACGTGGCGCGCGTGGAGGACGGCTTCGCGGAGGAGACGCGCGTCGTGGAGCGCATGGGCCGCGCCGGCATGATGGTCGACGTGCAGAAGCGCTCGGGCGAGAACACGATGGCCGTCGCCCGCCGCGTGATGGACAAGCTCGAGGAGATCAAGCAGAACCTCCCGGCGGACTACTCGATCGACCTCGTGTTCGACACGAGCGACATGATCGGCAAGTCGATCCGCTCGGTCGGGAAGACCGTGCTGTGGGGCGGCCTCTTCGTCGTCCTGGTCACGCTCTTCTTCCTGCGCTCGGCGCGCACGTCGCTCGTCATCGCGCTCACGATCCCCTTCTCGCTCATCATCGCGTCGATCTTCATGTTCCTCAAGGGCTGGACGATCAACCTGATGAGCCTCTCGGCGCTCGCGCTCGCGGTCGGCATGGTCGTCGACAACGCGGTCGTGGTGCTCGAGAACGTCATCTCCCACGTCTCGCGCGGCGCCGGCCGGCGCGAGGCCGCGATGTTCGGCGCGGACGAGGTCGGGACGGCGATCCTCGCCTCGACCCTGACGACGATCGTCGTGTTCGTGCCGCTCGTCTTCGTGGACGGCGTGACGGGCATCATGCTCGGGCAGCTCGGCGGCATCGTGACGGCGACGCTCGTCGCGTCGGTCGTCTGCTCGCTCCTCCTCACGCCGATGCTCGCCTCGAAGCTGCTGCGCCCGCCGCCGGCGGGCCGCGGCGCCTACGCGCGCTTCTACGCCTGGAGCGAAGGGCGCCTCGCCGCGCTCGAGCGCGGCTACGGGCGGCTGCTCTCCGGCGCGCTGCACGCGCGCTGGCTCGTCGTCCTCGCCGCCGTCGGCGTCGTCGCGGCCACGGTCTGGGGGTTCGGCTCGCTCGGCAGCGAGTTCATGGGCAAGGAGGACACCGGCCAGCTCTCCATCAACTACCAGCTTCCGCTCAGCACGCGCTACGAGATCACGGCCGAGACCGGCCGCCGCATCCTCGAGGTCGCGCACCGCGTCTGCGGCGACGGCACGATCGTCTCCGAGATGCTCCGCGCCGGCGGATCCGGCGGGTTCGGCGGCGGCGGCGGCTCGCACGTCGGCACGATCCGCCTGCGCCTCGTCGACGCGAAGTTCCGCGACAAGACCGCCGACGAATACGGCGACGAGATCACGCGCGAGGTCTCGCGGTGGCCGGAGATCGTCAAGGTCTTCTCCAACTCCGGCAACTTCCTCAACCGCATCCTGATGGGCGGCGGCGCGAACCTGCTGATCGAGGTCTACGGCTGGGACCTCGACCAGACCACCGCCATCGCGGAGCGGATCAAGGCGATCGCGCAGGAGACGCCCGGCTCGCGCGACGTGCGCGTCTCGCAGGACATGGGCAAGCCCGAGCTCTCGATCGCGATCGACCGCGCCAAGGCCTCCGCGATGGGGCTCTCGATGAAGGAGATCACGGAGACCGTCTCCGCGCTCTTCCAGGGCGACGACGCCTCGCAGTACCGCGAGGGCGAGGACGAATACGACATCACGCTGCGCCTCGCCGCGCCCGACCGCGCGTCGATCGAGGACATCCGGCGCACGGAGCTGCCGCTGCCCGGCGGCGGGCGCGTGCGGCTCGACGCCATCGCGCAGGTCGTCGAGGGCTCGGGGCCCGTCACCATCACGCGCAAGAACCAGCAGCGCGTCGTCAACGTCGAGTTCGACGCCACCGACGCCCGCCCCGAGGGCGACGTGATGGCGGACGTGCGGCGCCGCATCGAATCGGAGATCGTGCTGCCGAACGGCGTCTCGGTGGAATACGGCGGCATGATCGAGGAGCAGGAGAAGAGCGAGAAGGCGCTCACGATGATGATCCTGCTCGGCATCGTGCTCGTCTACATGGTGATGGCGGCGCAGTTCGAGTCGCTGCTGCACCCGCTGCTCATCATGTTCAGCGTGCCGTTCGCCTTCTCGGGCGTCGTGGCGGTGCTGCACCTCACCGGGACGCCGCTCTCGATGTCGGCCTACATCGGCATGGTGCTGCTGGTGGGCGTCGTCGTGAACAACTCCATCGTCCTCGTGGACTACGTGAACCTCCTGCGGGCGCGCGGCCGGGCGCTGCGCGAGGCCATCGTCGAGGGCGGCCGCCAGCGCCTGCGCCCGGTGATGATCACCACCTGCACGACGGTGCTCGGCATGATGCCGATGGCGACGAGCCACGGCGACGGCTCCGCGACCTGGCGCCCGCTGGGGCTCGTCGTCGTGGGCGGCCTCGCCCTCGCCTCCGTCGTCTCCCTCGTCCTCGTCCCGACCCTCTACTACATCGCGGAAAGGAGACGCGCGAAATGAAGCAGCTCACCATCGCAAACGACATCGCCGCGGACGCCGAGGTCCGCAAGCTCCTGGCGGAGCTCGGCATCGAAGCCTGGACGCGCATTCCCCGCGCGGCGGGAAGGGGGCCGCGCACCGGCGCGCGGGAGGACGACCACGTGTGGCCGGGCTACAACGCGCTCACGGTCGCCGTGGTGGACGACGCCCTTGCGGGGCGCGCGCTCGAAGCGCTCCGCGCCTTCCGCGAGGCGCACCCCAAGGCCGGCCTCTTCGCCTGGACGGCGTCCGTCGACGCGACGCTCTAGCCGCAGCCGCAGTCGCAGCCCGTGGCGTGCTTGACGCGGTCGTGCTCCTCGGCGCGCTTGGCGTCGTTGAAGCGGTCGAGCGTGCCGACGAGGTAGCCGGTGATGCGGCGGATGCGGTCGAAGCGCTCGGAGGCGAGGTGGTAGCCGAGCTCGACGTACTCGCCGTCGACCTTGATGTCGATTTGCGAGGGCATCTCGCCGAACTTCTCGACGGCGCGCTTCTTGTAGTTCTCGATCTCGGCGGCGGGCAGCTCGCCGCCGGTGACGTTGACGATGCAGTCGGACATGGCTGGAGTGGGGGAGGGGTTCGCGGAAAGGGAAGCGGGCGCCCCAAAGGGGCGATCGCGCGCCCCATTCTACACGATTGCGCGCGGCGGGGCAACGGGATTCCGTCCCTGGACATTCCCCACTTTTGCGGCGCCCGGCCCCGGGGCGGAGCGCAGGGGCT
>CAMOEO010000050.1 GCA_946612175.1 uncultured Verrucomicrobiota bacterium | reverse complement strand
AATGGCCCGCCTCCTCCAGCACGAGGTCGCCCGCGAGCGTGACGTCGAGGAAGGTGCCCGCCGACTGCGTCTGGGATGCGTCGAGCCACGAGCACGTGCCGTCGGGCCGGAGCGTGACCTCGAGCCTGGCCCCGTCGCGGAATTCGAGCGCGCTGAGTTTCGGGAGGGTGCCCTGCGGGGTCACGTAGGGGATCGAGAAGCAACCGCGACGCCCGCCGTCGTAGTCGATGCAGCCCGGCTTGACGAGGCCGCCGTGACCGACGACGACACGGCCCTCCTGCACGATGAAGTCCGCCTGGTCTTCAGCCGATGCCAGGTCGCCGAGCCAGAGGCCGCACTTCCACTTGTCCTGGAAGTTGATCGAGCCAACGCCGGACAGTCCGCGGAAGAGAACTTTCGCGTAGTGGTCGCCTGCACGGATTGCGCCTCCGCGCATTTCGACGACCGCGTTGGTTCCGCACATGCTCGACGAAACCGAATAGTTCTGGTTCGGCGGAGCCGCGAAGGTCCCGACGAAGGTGGCGTAGGTGGCGTACCTGTTCCACCCCATCTGCTGGGCGTTGTGCGCAAGCATGACCGTCTCCGGGTCGCCGTTTCCGTCCACGGCGAAATCGACCTTGTTGCGGGCATCGCTGTTGTTCGTGCCGTCTCCGAGGGCGTCGGGACGGCCGAGCTTGACGACGCCGTTCTGGATGAGATGATTGTACATGCCGCCGTCGCCTTCGCGGAAGACGCCGGAGCGGACGGTGACCGTGTGCCCGCCGAGGTCGATGTTCGCGCCCGTGAAGAGGAGTGCGTTGACGGTGACGTCCGCGTCAAGCGTGCAGTCCGAACTCAGGCAGACGTTGTCGGTCTCCGTCGCGCCGGCGAGCGTCGTCAGCATCGTCGACTGCGGAATCTTCCGCACTTCGCCGTCCACGATCGTGCAGGCGCCCTTGCCATGCAGGGTGTCGGTGTCGTTGAGCATGAAGTTCGGGCAGACGGGAATCTTCGGCGTGGCGTCCGCGAGCGAGGCGGTGCCGCCGACGAGCTCGATGCCCGAGGCGTCGTCGAAGGCGACGAGCGGACGGTCCCCGTTGTTGGCCGATTCGCGGATGCTGACGACCGGTGCGCCGGAGCCGGGGACCGCCTCGAAGGAGGCGAACCGGATGCCATACGACGTGTACTGGTTGAAGCTGATGCGGTTCGGCCCGCCGACGAGCTTCAGCTTGCCGTAGGTCCGCTGCGAACTGGACGAATAGGTCACGCCGCCGTAAAAGGTGCCGCCGTTCACGAGGACGATGTCCGTTGCCGCGCTCGACGCCGCCTCCGCCCAGCCCATGTTTTCGATCGCGAGCTGCTTGAGTCCTGCGAGGTCGGAGATCTGATTCTCGAACTTGACCGAATCGAGGACGAGGCTGCCGCCGCCGCTCCCTGACATCGCGACCGGGCCCGTGAGCTTGCGGGTGGTCATCGTCTTGTCGGAGCGGAACGCGTGCGTGCCGACGGAGGAGACCGTGAGGCCCGCGACCGTGACGTTGGCCGCAAGCGTGACGTCGCTATCCGCGTCGCCGAAGACGACCGTGGAGGCCGCGCTCGGGACGCCCCCCGCGCCCGAGTCGGACGTGGTCCACATCGCGGCGTCGGTCCAGGCGCCGGCGCCGCCCTTCCAGGTGTAGGTGGCGGCGTCGGACAGCGTCACGCTGCCGACGGCGGTCTCGTTCGTCCAGACGACGCCGCTGTAGGACGTAATCGTGCGGATCGCGTAGGAGTAGGTGCCGACGGGGCGCGTCAGCGGATCGAAGGCGATCGTGCCGCCCGCCGGCGCGGCGGACAGGACGTCGGTCGTCTGGACGACGGCGAGGTCCGACGCGGACGAGCCGAAGAGCAGTTCGGCCGTGGTCGTGCCGACACCCCACGCGGAGACGGCGCCGGAAACCGTCACGCTGCAGTTGACGGCCGACGCCGATGCACCGGAGAGCTTCGTCGAGGCCTCGACGACGAAGGAGTTCGTCGCCGTCCACGCCGTTTCCGGCGTCGAGGCGTTGTTCACGGCCTTGTAGGCGTAGTAGTAGGTCGCGGCGGGCGTGAGGCCGGTCAGCGTCGCGGAGAGGTCGGCCGCGGCCGCGTAGGTACCGACGACGACCGTGCTGCCGAGCTGGTCCGTCGTTCCCCATTCGAGCGTCACGGTGGCCGAGGACGCCCCCGTGCCGAGATTGGAGAGGCGGCCGTCGATCACGGCCTGCGTGCCCGTCTGGGTGCAGCCGTTCAGGCGCACCGTCAGCGGAATCGTTCCGCCGACGGGCAACACATCGCCCTTCGCCACGAAATTCGCGCTCGCCATCGTGTCGTAGCAGGCCTTGACCCAGTCGGCGGATTCGGCATCGCGGTGGATGCGGATTTCGTCGAGCGAGCCGTTCCACCGGTTGGCGCTCTTGTTGAGCGAGCCGATGTAGAGCTTTTCCGTCGGCTTCACGACCTGGTTGAGGGACTGGGCCGTAGCAAGAACGCCATTGGTGTAGAGCTGCGTATTGCCGCCCGCGTTGTAAACCACCGTCAGATAGACATTGCCCGAACCGGGGCCGACGCCGCTCGCCGTATACTGGAACTGGCTCTTGTTGGACGAACCGACGGTGATTTGATCGACGCTGGCGTTCTGAATCGTCAGTTCCCATCCGGCCGGTTTCGCCCAGTCCGACATGCAGGAAAGCATGCGGTTGTAGTTGGCGCTGGATCCGTCGAATTTCGCCCATGTGGAGAGGGTGAGCGTGCCGCCCGTACCGAGCGTCGTCCAAGTGTCGGAGACCAGATAGCCGAGCGTCGAGTTGCTGGCCTTGAAGCACGTACCGACGCCGAAGGTCGTGGCGGTGTAGCCCGGCGGGGTGGAGGACGAGTCGGAGGACGAAGGCGTCAGCCCGTTGGCCGATTCTTTGCTCGAGCCAGAGAAGTGCCAGACGGCATTGAAGTTCGCGCCGGTCCAGACGTCCGATTCTGTGACGGCGGGCAGATCCGAGACATCCGCGCCGTAGTACATCGTGAACGCCGTCGCCGTGCCAGATACCGACGGGACGCTCACCCAGACAAGCGACTCGCCGGACGTGTTCCAGGTGTCGATCTCGTGCGGGATCAGGTCGCCGTTCGCGTCCGCAAAGCGGATATCGGAACCGTCCGCCGCGCAGTCGTTGTAGTCGAAGCCGGTTGGCGAATTTGCCGCGAGCCGCACAAGGACGGGGAAGTTCGCGAGCGTCGTGGAGCCGGCGTAGCCGGGGATCGTCATCTCGCTCTTCATTGAGAAGAGGGTCGTGTCCAATGCATCGGCCATTGCGGCCGTTGCGGCGAAGGCCGCGAGGAGGGAAGCGAGGATGCGTTTCATGGTCGAGTGGTCTGGTGGTCTGGTGGTCAAAGGGTCGGAGGGGTGTTTTGCAGGCGCATTGCCCGTTCGACGCGGCCTATTCTACACGGAATCCGGGCGCGGCGGGGTCGCGATTTGCGCCCGGAAACTTTACGATTTGCGACAGGGACGACGATTCAGGGTTCCTTCGGCGGAGTGACCTGGGCGTGGTACTGGCCGTCCTTGAAGGCGCGGCAGGTGCCGAGGGGGAGGCCGGCGCCGTTCACGACGTTCCAGCCGCAGTCGAGATCAAACCAGGCATAGCGGAAGGAGAAGGCCTCCTTGACTTCGGGGCAGGTCAGTTCGATCGTGTCGCCCTTGATCTTCGCGTCACAGAAGCGGTAGACAATGCCCTCCTTTGGCTGGCCGGTCTTCTTGTCGATTTCGCCGAAGAGTCCGGCCGGTCCGCCCAGTCCGACATGCAGGAAAGCATGCGATTGTAGTTAGCGGAGGATCCGTCGAACTTCGACCAGGTGGAAAGCGTGAGCGTGCCGCTCGTGCCGAGCGTCGTCCAGGCGTCGGAAACCAGATAGCCAAGCGTCGAGTCGCTGGCCTTGAAGCACGTACCGACGCCGAAGGTCGTGGCGGTGTAGCCCGGCGGAGTGGAGGATGAGTCGGAGGACGAAGGCGTCAGGCCGTTGGCCGACTCCTTGCTCGATCCGGAGAAGTGCCAGACGGCGTTGAAGTTCGCGCCGGTCCAAACGTCCGATTCCGTGACGTCGGGGAGCGAGGATGCACCATCTGTGCCGTAGTACATCGTGAAGGTCGTCGCCGTGCCGGAGAGCGTCGGGACCTGGACCCAGACAAGGGACTCGCCCGAGGCGTTCCACGTGTCGATCTCGTGCGGAATGAGGTCGCCGTTTGCGTCCGCGAAGCGCAGGTCGGAGCCATCCGCCGCGCACTCGGCATAGTCGAAGCCGTCGGGCGAATTCGCCGCGAGCCGCACGAGGACGGGGAAGTTCGCGAGCGTCGTGGAGCCGGCGTAGCCGGAGACCGTGATGTCGCTCTTCTTCGCGAAGAGTGTCGTGTCGAGCTCCGTCGCATGGACGGCGGGCGCGGCGAGGAGGAGGGCCGCGAAGGCGGCGAGGAGAATCCGTTTCATGGTTTTCATGGGGGGGCTGTGTGTGGTGTCCCGTTCGGTGGCGCTTATTATGGCAGATTCCCGCGCGAATCCGTTGGAGTATTCCGTCCGGGGCATTGTGATTTTGCGGCGAAGTTCCGCGGGTGGGACGGGGCTACTTGTTGAACCCCTTGTGGTTCATGAATTCCCAGATGCGGCCGAGCCAGGTGTAGCTGCCCGTGCCGGGCGAGGCCTTGGCCTGGAAGCAGTGCCCGCGCCGGCAGAGCGTGTGCAGGTCGCCCGCGACGCCCATGGCGCGCATCTTCTCCCACGCCTTCACCGAGTTCATCGCGGCCCAGCCGTCCGAGTCGCCGTGGATGAAGAGCGTCGGGCACGTGGCGGAATCGAACGCGAACTCGGGGACGGGCACCGCGGAGTCGTCGTTGCCGCCCGTCGCGTTCTCCCGGTCGACGCCGTCGGTGAGCGAGTAGGCGGGATAGATCGCGACGCCCCACTGCACGTTGCACGGGAGCTTGTCGATGTCGTCGATGGGCTCGTAGGCGGGGGTCTGCGAGCTCGTGACGCCCAGGAGCGTGAGGTGCCCGCCGGCGGACGAGCCCATGATGCCGATCCGGTCCGGATCGAGGCCCTTTTCCGCGGCCTCGGAGCGGACCATGCGGATGCAGCGCTGCAGGTCCTGCCAGGCCGTGACGTGCTTCGCGAGGCCCTTCGGGCGCGGCGTGCGGTACTTCATCGTCACGACCGCCATGCCCTTCTCGTTGAGGAACCGCCGCGCGGGCGCGACCTCGAAGCCGCCCACGTCGTTGAACTGGTACGCGCCGCCGGAGTAGACGATCTGGATCGCCCGGGTCGTCAGGTTGGAGGGGATGAACCACTCGAGGTACGGGACGCACTGGAAGTTCTGGAAGTCGGGCGTCTTGCCCTCCGGCCAGAGGTTCTCCCGGGCGTACTTGGCCGGGTCGTGGAAGTCCGCCGGGTAGCGGGCCATCAGCTCCTCCTCGCGCGGGAGCGGCCCCAGGAACCAGCCCAGCTGCCGGAGGAACTCCATCGCGCGGTCGAACCAGTTGTCGTAGGCGCCGGCCTTGTCGCCTCGGCCGTCCCGGCCCCAGAAGCCGTGCGGCCGGTCGGCAAAGAGGTGCAGCTCGGCCGGGATCCGCCGCTTGCGCAGCTCGCGGTAGACCTGCGTCGAGGCGAGCGGCGAATACGGGTCGGCGCTGCCGTGGAACATGCACATGGGGGCGGTCTTCTTGTCGAACTGGAAGACGGGGTCGAGCTTCGCGCCCTCGCCGCGGCGGACGTTCGCGACGCCGAGCCCGTCGTCGAGCGCGTAGGCGATCGCACCCGTGATCGCCCAGTTGAGGTGGCAGGGGACGTCGTCGAGTTCGTCGACCCTCTCGTAGGCGGGCGTGAGCGCGCTCGTCGCGAGGAGCGTCGCGAGGTGGGAGCCGGCGGACATCGAGATCGTTCCGATCCGCTCGGCGTGGAAGCCGCGCTTCACCGCCTGGGAGCGAACGAGCCGGACCGCGCGCTGTCCGTCCTCCCACGCGCTCTGGTAGATGGGGAGGCCTTTCGGGCGCGGCGTGCGGTAGACGAGGTTCACGCACTGGAAGCCGGCGGCTGTGAACTTCCTCTCCCACATGTTCACGAGCCCGACGTCGCAGCAGTTCTGGTAGGCGCCGCCCGAGATCAGGATCATGCAGCAGCCGTTCGGCTTCTCGGGCGCGGGGCGCCAGTCGATGTAGGGGACGGCGTTGGTGCCGCCCTCGTTCGTCATCTTGGCGACCTGGTGCGGCTGGGCGTCGGGCATCTTGCCCTCCGGCCAGAGGTTCTCGCGCTCGGCGGACGCGGTGAGGGAAATCGCTACGAGGAGGGGGGCGAGGAGTTGTTTCATGGCGTGCATTCTACACCCGTCCGCCCCGCGGCGCCATCCAAAATGCGCCCGGATTCTTGTGCGATTGCGGCGGGGCGTCGACCCCGCCACGGCGCGCAAGGCGCGGGCTAGTCCACGAGCTGGTCGTGGTACTTGCCGTCCTTGTAGGCGCGGCAGGTGCCGAGGGGGAGGCCGGCGCCGTTCAAGACGTTCCAGCCGCAGTCGAGGTCGAACCAGGCGTAGCGGAAGGCGAAGGCCTCCTTCACTTCGGGGTGCGTGAGCTCGATCGTGTCGCCGACGATCTTCGCGTCGGCAAAGTAGAGCCGCACGCCCTCCTTGTCGTTGCCCTTCCTGTCCTTGCCCGTCTCGACCGGGCCGGAGATCTCGAAGCCCTTGGGCGCCTTGCCGTCGCGAGTCTTGAGGCCCTTGGCGTTGCGGAGGTGCAGGATGCACTTGGGGCCCTGCCACTCGACGGAGTCGATCTGCGGACAGGAGCCTTCGACCGGCTTGCCGTAGACGTGCTGCAGCGCCCAGTTGGCGTAGCGCTCGCCGACCTCCTCCTTGCGGATGGGGTGGATGTCGGGCTCGCCGAGGTCGAGGAGCGAGATGGTGTCGCAGTCGGGGAGCAGCGTCGCGAGCTCGTTGAGCTGACGGCGCATGTCGGCGTTCACGGACCAGGTCGGGGCGTTCGTCTCGCCGTTCTTCATGCGCTGGACGGAGTTCGGGTTCGTGTCGAGCTGGTGCGGGCAGATTTCGGTGATGAGCACGGGGAGCCGGTCCTTGTAGGTGAACTGCGCGCGCCAGCCCTCGACGAGCGTCCGGAAGAACTCGGGGTACTTGCCGTTGCCGAGGTCGGAGCAGCCCTGGTACCAGACCGCGCCCTTGATCGCCATCGGGTAGAGCGAGTGGACGAGGCCGGCGTCCATCGTGGTCGCGCTGAACATGTTGATCGCGCGGGCGTCCTCCGGCTTGCGGCACTCGGGGTGGTTCCAGATGTCGTGCGGCGGCGTCTCGCCGAAGCAGGCCTTGAAGTGCATCTCGTGCGGCTCGGCGTGCGACGGCCAGAGCGAGATCGAGACCGGCTTGAGCATGCCGCCCGGGCGGCCGTCCTTGCCGCCCCAGACCTTGTAGCGGACCGCGAGGACGTTCGTGCCGACGAGGCCGTGCTCCTTGATCGGGACGCCGTAGCCGTGGTTGGGGTTGCCGGACCCGCCGAAGGCGTGGCCGTTGAGGTAGTTCATGTCCTGGCCGTAGGAGTCGCTGTAGCCGATGGCCCAGTTCTTCCCGAGGTCGGCCTCCGTCATCTCGAACGTCGCGCGCAGCCAGATTTCGCCCGTGAAGCCATCCGGGAACGGGTCGGACTGGAAGCCGCGGCCGTCGATCGTGACGGGCTTCCAGCTCTCGTCCTCGACGAAGTCGGGGTCGTGGAGCGAAGGCTTGGTCTTGAGGAAGTTCGAGGCGGGATCGAAGCGCTTGTTCCACTCGAAGATATTCTTCTCGTAGGCCTCGGGGCCGCCGCTCTTCATGAAGCCCTGCCAGCGGTTGTACCAGAAGCCGGCAACGCCCTTCGCGTGGCCGTGGCCGTGGTCCTTGGCCCAGGCCTGGTCGATCCAGCCGTCGATCTTCGTGGCGCCCCACGAGGCGTTCACGAGGCCGATCGGGACGTCGAGCGCCTGGTTGAGCTTCCAGCCCATCCAGTAGAGCGCGGCGCCGTTCTTGCGCATCGAGTCGTAGGTGGAGGTCTCCCAGTGGATGCCGACGGCGTCCTCGCGCGGATAGGGCGAGTTCCTGTTCTCGCCGTCGTTCATGAGGAGCGTGCGGATGTTCGGGTTGCCCTCCGCCTTCCTCAGGAACTCCTCGCCGCCGATCGGGAGGCGGCCGTAGCCGGCGAACGTGTAGGCCATGTTGGACTGGCCGCAGCCGAACCAGACGTCGCCGAAGAGCACGTCGGAAATCGCTATTTCCGACGTGCTCTTCGGGGTTGAAGAAGTTGAAGCGGTTGAAAGGCGGGCCGTGATGCGGTACGGTCCGCCGGCGGGCATCGCGGGGAGTTTCACGGTCCAGCGGCCGGCGTCGTCCGTGGTGGCCTCGCGCACGGCGAGGGGGTTCTTGTCGCCCTCCTTGAAGAGCGAGACGCGCACGACCGCGCCGGTGTCGGCGAAACCCCACACGGGGGCCTCGACGTCGCGCTGGAGGACGGCGTGGTCGGAAATCACCGACGCGAACTTGAATTCGGCGGCAATGGCTTGTCCGGGACGGAGCCCGGACATCAGGACGGCCAGGAGCGGGAGGAGGGGGCAGATGCGCATGGCTGGATTCCTTTCGTTGCCGCCGAGTATGCCACAAAACCCTTCGTGCGCGTTGCGGGAATCCGTCCGGCGTATTGTGATTTTGCGGCGGACTTCCGCACCGGCGCCGCGCGGCGGAGTTGCGCCAAGCGGGCGTTTCCGATAGAATCCGCGTCCATGAAATGCGACGAGACCGACCCTCGCAATGCGTGGATCTTCGTGGTGGCGGGCGAGAACGAGCCCGACCGCCGCTTCAAGGAGGGCGTGCTTCGCGAGGCGCGGGAGCGCGGGTTCCGGCGGATCCTGCCCGTTGATTTCGAGGACGGGTTCGCGTCGATCTTCCGCGACGAGGGACGGTTCCGGGGGCGGCCCTTCGCGGTGCTGGGGCACATCCGGGACAAGGCGCTCCTGCGCGAACTGGCGCGGAGCGGGGCGCCGTGCGTTTTCTTCGGCCGGGCGGAGGGCGAGGCGGCGCGTCGCGTCGTGCGCGACCGCGGCGTCGTCTGCGGGACTGACAACGCCGCCATCGGGCGGATGGCGGCGGCCTACTTCGCGGCGCAGCGGCGCTATGCCTCCGCAGCCTACCTCGAGACGACGCCCTGGACGGCGGACGAGTGGTGGTCGCGCGACCGGCGGGAGGCGTTCGCCGCGGCCGCGCGCGGGCACGGCCTTCCGTATGCGGGGGCCCGCATCCTTTTCCACAACGACTTCTCGACCGAGCGGATGCTGGCGCGCTTCGGGGAATTCGTCGCGCCGCTCCCGAAGCCGCTGGCGCTCTTCGCGTGCAACGACGCCGCGGCGCACGACGCCGCGCTCTGTTGCGACGTGCTGGGGCTCAAGGTCCCGGACGACATCGCGATCCTCGGCGTGGACAACGACCCGGCGTTCTGCGAGACCGCGCCGGTCGGGCTTTCGTCCGTGTCGCTCGAGACGGTGCGCCTCGGCCGCCGCGCGATGGGTCTCGTCGCGCAGATGCTGGCCGGCGAGCGGCCCGAGACGTCGGCGGTGTTCTGCCCGCCGAGCCATGTCGCCGAGCGGGCCTCGACCTCGGCGGCGCCGCTCGCGGACCTGTTCGTGGGCAAGGCGGTGGACTTAATCTCGGCGAACGCGGATCGCGCGGTGTCGGTCGTCGAGGTGGCGGCGGCGTGCGGGACGTCGCGGCGCTTCCTGGAGCGGCGCTTCAAGGCGCTCACGGGACGGACGATCCTCGAGACGATCCACGCCAAGCGCCTGGCGCTCGTGGAGGACCTGCTGCGCAAGCCGGACCTCTCGATCCAGGCGGTCGCGATCCGCGCCGGCTTCGTGGACGCCTCCTCGCTCTGCTCGCTCTTCCGCCGCGTGCACGGGTGCTCGATGGGCGAGTGGCGCGCCCGCCGCAAATTGACAACTCTTCCTCCGCAATCGGAATAGCGGCCGGGGCGAGCCCATGCTAGGATTGCGCCATCGACCCCACCCAAGGAGACCTTCATGAAAAACGCCCCCTTCGCCGCAATCCTCCTGGCCGGTTTCTGCGCCGCCGCCGAGATGCCGACCTCCGATCCGTTCGAGCCCTTCGCGGACCTGCCCGCGGAGGAGCTGCTGCCCAAGGGCGCGGGCTTCGCGGTCGCCAAGGACGGCTCGCTCCTCGTGGGCGGCAAGCCGCGCTACCTGCCCGCCGTCCTCTGGTACGGCGACACGATGTGGGGCTGCGACCGGAAGGAGGACGACTTCGGCCCGCTGCAGTGGCTCTACAACCGCATGCCCGACTACGAGGCCGCGCAGCGCCTCGGCGTCGACGCCGGCGGCTTCTACGCGCCGCTCAACTGGATGAACCGCATCTACCGTCCCTGGAACAAGCGCCGCGATCCGGCCTTCGAGGGGCCCCGCTACGGCATCACGATCGGCAACGGCCTCTCGATGTACGTCGACATGACCGCGTCCGAGTGGGCGCACGGCTCGATCTGGCACGCCGACATTCCGCTCGACCCCGACGCCAAGGCGAAGCCGGCAACCTGCAAGAAGGAAGGCCACGAGGGCCAGCTCTGCAACCACAAGGAATGCGGCGCGGTCCTCGGCGCCCCCGGCCGCCTCTCCGAAGCGGCCTGGACGCAGAGCCACCAGCACTGGATGCCGTGGAGCATCGTCCACCCGCAGGGGCGCGGCCTCTACAAGCACCTGTGGGAAGGCGCTTCGAAGGACGCCTTCGACTTCGCGCAGTCCGTCGGGAACCGTCCGTGGTGCTACGAGCTCCTGAACGAACCCGCGTGCTGGGACGAGAGCGCCTACGCGAAGAAGCTCTTCGCGCAGACGATGAAGAGGAAGTACGGCTCGATCGACAGGCTCAACGCGGCGTGGGCCGCCTCGGAGTCCGGCGGCGACAAACGCTACGGCTCGTTCGAGGAGCTCGCCGACGCCTACGGCAAGGGCGGCAACCCGACCGCCTATCTCGTGGAGTACACGAAGTTCATGGAGGACTGCTTCGCCTCGCTCCTCGCCGAGGGCGCGGCCATCGTCCGCGACAAGGTCGACCCCCAGGCGCTCGCGACGTTCCAGCCCTGCACGATCCGCACGCGCGGCATCGACCTTTTCACCGCCTACGCGCCGCTCGGCGCGGTCTGCTCGCACACGGGCGGACGCGGGATCATGGAGGCGCACATGCTGCGCGGCCTCGCGGACGGAAAGCCGATCGTGGACTCCGAGATGTACGTCGGCTCGACCGAGGACTCGATCCGCAATTCGTTCCTCGACCAGTTCCAGCGCGGCTACAACGTCTCCTACGCCTTCAAGTGGAACCGGATGCAGAAGTCGTCCTACAACTTTCTCAACCTCGACAACGTGCGGCCCGAGGCCTTGCGCGGCATCCGCGAGGCGAAGCTCGACGCGCTCGACGTGGCGGAGTTCTTCGCCCCGCGCGACCGCGGCGTGCCCCGCGAGGTCGCGGTGCTCTTCTCCTCCACCACCGAGCGCCTCTCGCAGTGCGCCGGCCACCTCTCCTACAAGATGTTCGACCAGGCCGTGGTCGGCCTCGACTACGCGCACCTGTGCCCCGACGTGATCTGGGAGGACCAGCTTGTGGCCGAGCTGCGCGGGCCAGCGGCCCGCTCGCCGGCCACTCAGGACCAGGGCAACCCGAAGGGCAGGAAAAACACCCAAGCGGAGAAGACAGGCGGTGGTCCTGAGTTCGCGGCGAGCGGGGGCGGGGGCCCCGCGAAGCTCGCGAACTACAAGGTGCTCGTCGCGGCGGGCGTGGACGCGGTGCGGCCGGGCGTGTGCAAGGCGGTGCAATTATGGGTCGCGGCCGGCGGCACGCTCGTGATCGTGGGCGAGACGATGGGCCTCAACGAATACGGCGCGCCCGCGCCGGACGCCTTCCCCGGCATCGCGACCGGCGCGCGCAAGGACAGCGAGACCGCCGTGATCGAGATCGACGGCACGAAGCTTCAGGCCGCGTGCTGGCGCGACACGCGCCTCGACGATTCGTGGGAGCTCCTCGCCTCGATCGGCCGCCAGCCCGCGGTGTGGCGCAAGCGCTTCGGCAAGGGCTCCGTCTGGTTCGCCAACGCGAAGCTGCCCGGCGACTCGATCGGCGTACTCGTCACGCTCGCAGGCAAGGAAGTGGGCGTGGCGCCCTTCTGCGAAACGGCCGACGCCCTCGACTCCGCCGGCGCGCCGCTCTCCGGCATCGAGGTCACGCCGGCGCGCCGCGGTTCTGCCGAGGCGTGGATCGTCACGCCCCGCACGATGGGGACGAAGGTGGTGCGCTTCCGTCCGGCTGCGCCGGCGGCCCCCGGCACGGTCATGCTCCGCGTGTGGAACCGGCCGGATGCGGCCGGGATGGTCGCCTACCGCCAGGTGATCGAGCCCGACGCCGACGGCTCCTACGTGCTGCCGGCGGGCGACCGCTCGATCCTTGTGCGCGGGCCCGAGGCGGCGCTGCGCAAGCGCTACGGCGGGCCGCGCGCGGCTTGGCTCCC
>CAMOEO010000049.1 GCA_946612175.1 uncultured Verrucomicrobiota bacterium | reverse complement strand
ACGATTCCAAATCGGGCGGTCGCCGGCACGGCGACCGCCCGATTTGGAATCTCTGGAGGGGCGGCGTCTCGCTTGACGCCGCGGCGGAGGTTTTGATACTCTGACCTCGCGGACCCGCCGTGGTCCGGCCACCTTCTGCACCTCCCAACCACCGCCTCTAGGCCATGAACACCGCACTCACGCTCGGCTCCTTCGTCTTCTTCACCGCCCTCGTGGCCGCCATCACCTGGTGGAAGAGCCGCGGCGGCGACTCCGGCTCGAACGACGGCTTCTTCCTCGCCGGACGCTCGCTCACGTTCCCGTTCATCGCGGCCTCGCTGCTGCTCACGAACCTCTCGACCGAGCAGCTCGTCGGCCTCAACGGCCAGGGCTACACGACCGGCCTCGCGGTGATGATGTGGGAGGTCGTCGGCGTCATCGCGATCGTGATGATGGCGCTCTTCTTCCTGCCGAAGTTCCTCCGCAGCGGCATCACGACGGTCCCCGAGCTGCTGGACATCCGCTTCGGCTCGCGCGCCCAGCTCGTCTGCAACGTGATCTTCCTGCTCGCCTACATGTTCATCCTCCTGCCGATGATCCTCTACACCGGCGCGAAGGGCATGATGGGCATCCTCGACCTGCACGCCGCGACGGGGATCGGGAGCGACACGGCGCTGCTCTGGATCATGGTCTGGGTCATCGGGTGCATCGGCTCGGTCTACGCGATCTTCGGCGGCCTGCGCTCGATCGTCGTCTCGGACCTCCTCAACGGCATCGGGCTGCTGGTCGGCGGCTTCATGATCACGTTCTTCGGCCTCTGGGCGTGCGGCGCGATCGACCTCTCGGGCGAGGCCGCCGCGCAGGGCGGCTCGATCGTCCGCGGCCTGCGGAACCTCGCCGCCGACATCCCGGAGCACGTGAACTCCATCGGCGCCGAGGACAGCCAGGCGCCCTTCCTCGAAATCTTCACGGGCGTGCTCCTGATCAACGTCTTCTACTGGTGCACCAACCAGCAGATCATCCAGCGCGCCCTCGCGGCCTCGTCGCTCAAGGAGGGGCAGAAGGGCGTGCTGATGTGCGGCCTCCTCAAGCTCATCGGGCCGCTCTACCTGGTGCTGCCCGGCATCATGGCCTTCTTCCTCTTCAAGCACGGCGCGATCGCGCCCTCGTCGCCCGCGGTGGTGGACGAGGCGACGGGCCTGCTGCGCGAGGCCAACGCCTACGGCGAGCTCGTCCGCACGGTGCTTCCCCCGTGGCTCGCGGGCTTCTTCGCGGCCGTGATGGCGGGCGCGGTGCTCTCGAGCTTCAACTCGGCCCTCAACTCCACCTGCACGCTCTTCTCGCTCGGCATCTACAAGAAGCTGCGCCCGCAGGTGCCGGACCTCACGTGCGTGCGCGCCGGCAAGTGGTTCGGCCTCGCGATCGCGCTCGCGGCGATGACGCTCTCGCCGATGCTCGACGCGGTCCCCTCGATCTTCGGCTACCTCCAGAAGATGAACTCGATCTACTTCATCCCGATCCTCGCGGTGGTGCTCGTCGGGCTCGTGTCGCGCCGCGCGCCGCAGGCCTCGGCGCTCGTCGGGCTCGTCGGCGGCGTGGTCCTGCTCTCCGCCGGCTACTTCGTGCTGCCGCGGTTCGAGGGGCTCGACGTCGTGGGCGCGATGGGCGAATACCACTTCGTGGGCGCGTGCTTCCTCGCGCTGACGGACCTGATGCTCCTCGTCCGCCTCCTCGCGCCGCGCCGGGAGCCGCATTCCTTCGCGGACGCGAAGGCCGTCTCGCTCGAGCCGTGGAAGGGCGCGTGGGTCGCGAGCGCGGCGCTCCTGCTCGTGATCCTCGGCATCTACGCCGCCTTCGCGGACTTCTCGGTCCTGCGGGACGCCGCCGGCGCCTATCCCTTCGGCCGGTTCCTCGCGCGCGCCGTCCCCGCGATCGCCCCGACGCTCGTCCTGCTCTGGCTCGACCGCCGCCTCGACCGCCGGGCGGCCTAGCCCGCCCGGCCCCCCGAGGGGCGCCGATTTTTCCGCTTGACTCTATTAATAGAAACACCTAGAATCCCGCTCCGTTCCCGCGAACCCCGGGACGAGAACGCCCATGATCCTCTCCACCTTCCTTCCATCGGACGACCATCCGTTCGCCGAGGCGAACGTCGTCCCCGTCGGCGTCAAGGTCCTCGCCGACGCCGAGACCCCCGTCTCGGTCCTCGCGCGGCTCGACCGCCGCGAGTCGTCCCTCTTCCTCCTCGAGAGCGCGGAGGGCGGCGAGCAGCGCGGCCGATACAGCTTCCTCGGCTTCGACGCCCGGGTCGCCGTCACGGTCTACCGCGAGGACGTCCTCGTCCGCAAGGGGCTCGACGAACGCCGCATCCCCCATGGCGGCGACCCGATGGGCGTCCTCCGCTCGCTGGCGGCGCCCTACCGCTTCGCCGGCGTGCCGGGGCTGCCGAAGTGCCCCGTCGGCCTCGCGGGCTACTTCGCGTACGAGACGGCGCACTTCTTCGAGCCGCGCGTTCCGAACCGCCTGCCCGCCGACCGCCCGCTCGCGGAGCTCATGGTCCCCGGATCGATGCTCGTCTTCGACAACGTCGCCGGCGCGCTCTACGTGGCGAGCTTCGCGTTCGAGGAGGACGGCCCCGGCGCGGTCGCCGCGGCGCGCGCCCGCCTCGCGGACGCGCTCGAGGTCCTCGACGCCCCCGCCCCCGCGCCCGCCGGCCCCGAGCCGCTGCCGCCGCTCCGGCCGACGCATCCGCCGGAGTACTTCACGGGCATCGTCGGGAAGGTGAAGGAGCGCATCGTCGAGGGGGACCTCATCCAGTGCGTCCCCTCGCAGAGCTTCGTCACCGCCGCGCCGCGCGACCCCGTCGCGCTCTACCGCGTGCAGCGCCACGTGAACCCCTCGCCCTACCTCTACTACTTCAAGCTCGAGGGCGTCACGCTCGTCGGCTCCTCGCCGGAGACGATGATCAAGCTCGAGGGCCGCACCGCGTGCCTGCGCCCCATCGCCGGAACGCGCCCGCGCGGGGCGGACGAGCGGGAGGACCGGGCGCTCGCGGACGGCCTCCTCGCCGACGAGAAGGAGCGCGCCGAGCACCTCATGCTCGTCGACCTCGGGCGCAACGAGCTCGGGCGCGTCTCGATCCCCGGAACGGTCCAGGTCGTCGACCTCATGACCGTCGAGCGCTACTCGCACGTGATGCATCTCGTCTCGAAGGTCGTCTCCGAGCTCGAGCCCGGCCGCGACGCGTTCGACCTGTTCCCGTCGGCGTTCCCGGCCGGGACGCTCACCGGCGCGCCGAAGGTGCGCGCGATGGAGCTGATCGCGGAGCTCGAGGACGAGCCGCGCGGCCCCTACGGCGGCGCGGTCGGGTACTTCGCGTTCAACGGCGACATGGACTTCGCCATCTGCATCCGCACGATGGCCGTCGCGCACGGGCGCCTCGTCGCCCGCGCCGGCGCGGGCATCGTCTACGACTCGGTCCCCGAAAGCGAATACCGGGAGACCGTCAGCAAGGCCGGCGCGATCGCCCGCAGCGTTGCGCTGCTCGGCTCCGTTCGCACGGTCGCCGAGGAGATCGCCGAGATCCGGAAGGGAGGAGCGAAATGATCGCGATGATCGACAACTACGACTCGTTCACCTACAACGTCGTCCAGGAGCTGCGCGAGATGGACGCCGACCTGCGCGTCTTCCGCAACGACGCGGTCTCCGTCGAGGAGCTGCTCGCGCTCGCGCCGGCGGGGCTCGTCGTCTCCCCCGGCCCCGGCCGTCCGGAGGACGCCGGCGTCTCGATCGCCGCGATCCGCGCGTTCGAGGAGCGGCGCCTCCCGGTGCTCGGCATCTGCCTGGGGCACCAGGCGATCGGCGCCCTGCACGGGGCGAGGATCGTCAAGGCCGCGCGCGTCATGCACGGGAAGGTCTCCGAGGTGACGTGCGACGGCGAGGGCGTCTTCAAGGGCCTCGGCTCGCGCCCCTTCAAGGCGATGCGCTACCATTCGCTCTGCATCGACCCCGCCACGCTGCCGCCGGACCTCGTCGTCACCGCCACCGCGGAGGACGGCTGCATCATGGGCGTCCGCCACCGGACCCTCCCCGTCCACGGCGTCCAGTTCCACCCCGAGTCCATCATGACCCCCTCCGGCAAGCGCATGCTCCGCAACTTCCTCAAACTCGCACAGCCATGAACTACCCCGACATTCTCTCGAAGCTCGTCGCCCGCACGGACCTCTCCGAGGACGAGACGTTCGCGCTCTTCGACGAACTGTTCCACGGCAACCTCACGGACGCCCAGATCGGCGCGTTCCTCGCCGCGCTCTCCGCCAAGGGCGAGACCGTCGCCGAGATCGCCGCCGCCGCGCGCGCCATGCGGCAGGCCGCCGCGAAGATCTCGTCGCTGAAGCCCAACACCGTGGACACCGTCGGCACCGGCGGCGACCACGGCATCACGTTCAACATCTCGTCGACCACGGCGTTCGTCGCCGCCGGCGCGGGCGCGGTCGTCGCCAAGCACGGCAACCGCTCCAGCTCCGGCCGCACGGGTTCGGCCGACTGCCTCGAGGCGCTCGGCCTCAACCTCGCCTGCGAGCCCGAGGTGATGGAGGAGGCGATCAACGAGATCGGCATCTGCTTCCTCTTCGCGCAGACCTTCCACAAGGCGATGCGGTTCGTAGGCCCCGCGCGCAAGCAGCTCGGCGTCCGCACGGTCTTCAACCTCCTCGGCCCGCTCACCAACCCCGCCGGCGCGCGCATGCAGCTCATCGGCGTCTACGCGCCCGAGCTCACCGAGGTCTACGCGGGTGTCTTCAAGCGCCTCGGCTCCACGCACGCGCTGATCGTCCACGGCAGCGACGGCATGGACGAGATCACCGTCACCGGCCCCTCGCGCTGCTCGGAGCTCAAGGACGGCCTGATCCGCACCTACGACATCGACCCGGAGCCGCTCTTCGGCGGATACGCGGAGCTCGGCGAGCTCGCGGGCGGCGACGCGAAGGAGAACGCCGACATCGCGACCGGCATCCTCACCGGGAAGATCCGCGGCGCCAAGCGCAACGTCGTGCTGATCAACGCCGCCGGCACGCTGCTCGCCGCGGACCTCGTCCCCGATCTCGCGGCCGGCGTGAAAAAGGCGGAGGAGTCCATTGACTCCGGAGCCGCCTACGAGAAGCTGCGCCGCCTCGTCGAGATCTCGAACTCGTGAAGTCGCCCCTGAAGATCTGCGGTCTCACGACGCCGGAGGACGCGCGCTTCTGCGCGGAGGCCGGCGCGGCGGCGCTCGGCGCGGTGTTCTTCCCTCCGAGCCCGCGGAACGTGACGCCCGAGCGGGCGGCGGAGGTCTTCGCGGACGTCCCGCCTGATGTCGCGCGCGTCGGCGTCTTCGTCGATGCGACCGCCGCGGAGATTCTCCGCGCCGCACGCATCGCGAGGCTCGGCGTCGCGCAGCTGCACGGTGCCGAGCCGCCCGCGCTCGCGGCGGAACTGCTCGCCGCGGGGATTCGCGTCCTCAAGGTTCTCCGCGGCGGAGACCTTGCGGTCGAAGCGGAGGCCTACCCGACGGACACGCGCTTCCTCGTCGAATGCGGCCGCGGCGCGCTGCCGGGCGGCAACGGCGCCGCGTGGGACTGGTCGGCCGCGCGCGCCCTCTCTCCCCTGCCCTTCGCCCTCGCCGGCGGCCTCGGCCCGGACAACCTCGCCGCGGCGGCATCCGCCTCGGGCGCCGTCTTCTTCGACCTTTCCTCGTCCGTCGAATCCTCCCCCGGCCGCAAGGATCGCGGCAAGGTCCTGGCCGCCGTCGCCGCCGCCCGGGCCGCAGGCGGACTCCCCGGATTCTTCGGCTAGCGGGCGGGGACGCCGTTCCGGGGTCAGGAACGGCGGCCGGTGCGCGCGAGGAAGTCGGCGCAGTCGCGGAGCCAGTCGGTCTGGATGAAGTCGAAGCCGCGGTCGGCCAGCCACCCCCACGAGCCCTCGGGGTCGCCGGTCATCGCGCGGTCGTCGCTGCGGCCGCCGGCGATGACGTCGCGGAAGTTGTAGACGATCGAATTGGCCCAGAGGAGCCGGCCTGCGGCGTGCTGGCGCTCGACGAACGCCGGCGAGGCGACCGGCGCGTCGTCCGCGCGGAAGAGCGTCTCGAAGCCCTCCAGGCGGATCTTGCGCGCGGCGAACGCCTCGCAGTCCGCCTCGCTCCGGACGATGCCGAGGAACGGCATGTCGGAAGCGTGCTCCTCGATGATGCCGAGGACGCGCGGATCGGGCCCGGTCTTGACGAGGCACTGGTCCTGCATGCCGCGCGCGCGGATGGCGGCGGCGATCTCGGCGGGATGCTCCCAGAACTTGTCGACGTTGAGGTAGCAGCGGCCGCGGTAGCGGTCGAGGACCTCCTCGAACGTGCAGATCCCGAACGGCGTCGGGCAGTTGTCGATGTTCTGGTAGCGCAGCTCCTTCACGAACGACCACGGGTGGTTCGCGATGCGGTCGCCGTAGCCGAGGAGCGGACGCTCCATCCACGGGTGGAAGATGACGAGCGTGCCGTCGCTCGTCCGGTCGACGTCGATCTCCAGCATGTCCGCGCCGTGGGAGAGCGCGATGTCGTAGGAGGCGATGGTGTTGCAGGGGATGTCGCCGCCCCAGGCGCCCCGGTGGGCGACGAGCAGCACGCGCCGCGCGGCGGCGTCCTTTCGAAGGTCGTTTTGCATGGGCTCCATTCTACCGCGCCCGGCCGGACCGCGCAAGCGGGTCGCATTTTCCGCTTGACTCTATCAATAGAAACACCTAGAATGCCCCGCCATGAACGCAAACGATTCCACTTTCGCAGGCATCGCGCCCGCGGCGGACGCCGCCGGGCGCGGGAGCTACATCGGAACACAGCCCGACGCGGGCGGGCACTTCGGCCCCTGGGGCGGGCGCTACATCGGCGAGACGCTCGCCGCGCCCATCGACGAGCTCAAGGCCGCCTGGGAGGCGGCGAAGAAGGACCCGGCGTTCGACGCCGAGTTCCGCGCGATGCTCCGCGACTACGCGGGCCGCCCCTCGCCGCTCGACTTCTGCGAGCGCCTCACCGCGTTCGCGGGCGGGCCGCGGATCTTCCTCAAGCGCGAGGACTGCAACCACACCGGCGCCCACAAGATCAACAACGTCGTCGGGCAGGGCATCCTCGCGCGCCGTATGGGCAAGACGAAGGTCATCGCCGAGACGGGCGCCGGGCAGCACGGCGTCGCGACGGCGACGATCGCCGCGCGCTTCGGGATGGAGTGCAAGGTGTTCATGGGCGCGGAGGACGTCCGCCGCCAGGCCCCCAACGTGCTCCGCATGCGGATGCTCGGCGCGGAGGTCGTGGCGGTCGAGTCCGGCACGAAGACCCTGAAGGACGCGATGAACGAGGCGATGCGCTACTGGGTCTCGCACGCGACGGACACCTACTACGTGATCGGCACCGCGGCCGGCCCCGACCCCTACCCGGAGATGGTCCGCGACTTCCAGCGCGTGATCGGCGACGAGGCCCGCGCGCAGATCCTCGAGAAGACCGGCCGCCTGCCGGACCTCGTCGTCGCGTGCGTCGGCGGCGGCAGCAACGCGATCGGCGCGTTCTACCCGTTCCTCGACGACCCCGGAGTCGCGCTCCTCGGCGCGGAGGCCGGCGGCGAGGGCGTCGAGACCGGCCGCCACGCCGCCTCGATCTGCGGGCGGCAGAAGGGCATCCTGCACGGCGCGAAGACGTATCTGCTGCAGAACGCGGACGGCCAGGTCCACGAGGCGTGGAGCATCTCCGCCGGGCTCGACTACCCCGGCGTCGGCCCCGAGCACGCGCTCCTCGCCGACATCGGCCGCGCGCGCTACGTCCCGGTCACGGACGCGGAGGCCGTCCGCGCCTTCCACCTGCTCTGCCGCCTCGAGGGCATCATCCCCGCGCTCGAGAGCTCGCACGCCCTCGCCGCCGCGCTCAAGGCGGCGAAGACCATGCGCCCCGACCAGCAGATTGTCGTCTGCCTCTCCGGCCGCGGCGACAAGGACATCGACCACGTCAACGCCTGGACAGCCGCGCACGGCGGCGACGCTACCGCATGAGACCCTCCGACGAAGCCGCGCGGTAGCGGCCGCGGCGGCGGCAGATGAGCGTGCGGCAGCCGCCGATTTCCGCGTCGAAGATCGTGGCGCCGCCCTTCGGGTCGTAGTGTCGGACGATCCGGACGGCGGCGCCGGGGCCGAGGTCCGGCAGGCGTCCGATGCGGACGTTGTTCGCGGAATGGAGCGCGCCGAAGCGGGGCTCCGGCACGTCGTCGGCGAAGGACGCCGTGCGCGCCGCCGGATCAAGCCGGAAGACGAGCGCCGGGCCCTCCGAGCCCTCGCGCGGGAACGCGATGCGGAGGGGGCGCCCCGGCTCCGCGGCGAACGTCTCGGGCGGCGACGGCGGCTCGATCTCCGGCACCCACTTCGTGCCGAGCGTGCCGTCGGGGAACGGCACCAGCTCGCGCAGGACGAGCCAGCCGCCCCACCACGCCTCGTCGTGGAAGCCGAGCCAGCCGGCGAGGATGCGGCGGTCGGCGCCGAACGGCGCGACCATCGGGACGGCGAGCCCGTCGTAGGGCGCGAGCCCCGCCGCGGCCCAGTCTTCCCAGGAGCCGGGCTCGCCGGTGGCGCTGTGGGCGAAGCCGCCGAACCCCTGGAAGACGTAGTGGTGGCCGCGCCACGCGAACGGGCACGGGCAGTCGCCGCTCGTCGGCAGCGTCGCGTCGCGCAGCGTCCAGGGGCCCTCCGGGCGCGCCGCCGTCCAGAGCCCGCTCTGGCCGTCATAGCCGGCCGCGAGGCCGAGGAGGCCGTCCGGGCGGTTGACGATCGTCGGGTTGCGCGTCGGGTGGACGATCCGCCCGGTCTTGCGGAAACGGATGCCGTCCTCCGACACCGCGTAGGTCGCGCCCGCCGGAAGGGCGGGATCCTTCGAGAGGCGTTCGGTGTGGAGCCCGTAGGCGAGGCAGAGGCGTCCCTCGTGCACGAACGGCGTACCCGTCCCGACCGTCTCCCACCATTGCTCGACGGGGACGGCGGCCGGGTGCTCGTCCCAGTGCGCGAGGTCGGGCGTGGAGAGGTGCGCGAAGGCGTGCCCGCCCGCGCCGCCCTTGCTGCCGTGGTGGCGCCGGTCGAAGAGGTAGAAGAGGTGCAGCCGCCCGCCGAAAAAGCCCGGCGCGACGTCGCCGACCCAGGCGTTGTGGCCGTCGGGCGTCCAGTATTGGATGCTCCGCGCGATCGGACGCGCGTCCGGCACGCGGCCGCCGGCATCCGGCTCGGCCGGGGCGGACACCTGCGCCGACCCCACGCGCGGCGAGAGCGTTCGCGGCGCAGCGAGGTCGGCTTCGAGCGAAGGCAGGGAAAGCATGTCGTCGTCGACGTGGCCGTCCACCGCAATCGAGAAATGCGACCCCTCCACGCGGACTTCGACGTCGTGGACGCCGTCCGGCTTCGCCAGGAGCCCGAGCGGAATCCCGACGCGCAGCCCCGAGAGCGTCGCCTCGACGACGGGGCACGAGCCGTCCGGCATCGGGAACGCGAGGTAGTTCCCGGCGTCGCGGTCGTAGCGCTCGAGCCCGGGCGTCCGGCCCGCCATCCGCAGCGCGAGACGCAACGGCCCCGCCTCGACGAGCGGCTCGTCCGTCGCGGCGTCTCGCAGATCGACCCGCATCCGCGCCGCGAACCCCGCCTGGCCGATGTCGTGCGTCATGGCGAAAGTTCGCCGGAGCCCGGAGGCGGGGGTCAGGCCCCGGCGCGGTAGCGGGCGTGGAGGTCGACGATCGCCTGGGCGCCGGCGCGGCAGGCCGCCGCGTCCTCCGCGTGCGCGGCGGCGTTGAGCTTGTCCGAGAGGGCGCGCAGGTCCGTGGCGCCGACGCCGTCGGAATAGCCCTTGATCATGTGCGTGATCCGGCGGATCTCCAGCCAGTCCGGGGCGGCGGAACCGTCCGCGAACGGCGCGAGCTCCCTCGCGCTTCCGTCGAACGAATCCATGAACGCGTCCACGAACTCGCCGAGCATTTCCTCGGGGAGCCCGAGGGTGGATTGAAGATGTTTTTTGACGTCGGAGATCATGGACGCTACCGTGCGTTCGGGAAGAGGTGCATCATCGCGAGCTTGAGCTTGTCGGCGGTGACGGGCTTGGTGAGGATTTCGGCGAAGAGCGAGGCGTCGAACGTGGCGCCGACGTCGTTGTCCGCCGTGACCGCGACGAGCGGGACGTCGTCCAGCGCCTTGTCCTTGCGGATCTCGGCGGCGAGGTCGGCGCCGCTCATGCCGGGCATCCACATGTCGGTGAGGACGACGTCCGGCTTCTTCTCGGCGATCGCCTTGAGCGCCTCCTCGGCGGAGGCGGCGCGGGCGATGTCCGAGATGCCGAGGCCCTTGACGTGGAGGTCGAGGATCTTGAGGTTGATCGGGACGTCGTCCACGATCACGGCGCGGAAGCTCTCGGGAAGCTTGAGCGCGGCGGTGCCGGCGGAGGCCGGATCGGGCGCGGGCAGCTCGTTCTTCGGGAGGACGGGGACGCGGGCGATGTGGATGTGGACGCGGGTGCCCTCGCCGGGGGCGCTCTCCATCTCGATCGTGCCGTTGCAGGCCTCGAGGAGGCGCTTGACGATCGGGAGCCCGAGGCCCGTGCCGCTGTAGACCTTGCCGCCGCGGGTGGCGCCGTCCTGCACGAACGGGTCGAAGATCGTCTTGAGCTTGTCCTTGGAGATGCCGATGCCGGTGTCGGTGATGTTGATGTTGAGCGAGACGGTGTCCGCGCCGTCCGCGTGGGCCTCGGCGGTCCATTCGACGAGCCCCGCGTCGGTGAACTTGACGGCGTTGCCGATGAGGTTGAGGAGGATCTGGCGGACATGCTCCTCGGAGAGCTTGAGGACGGGGAAGTCCTTGCGGATGGTGTGCTCGAGGCGCAGGTCCTTGGTGACCGCGCGGTAGTGGAAGAGCGAGTCCATCTCGTCGAAGAGCTTCACCAGGTCGCAGCGGCCGTTCATGTCGACCCGGCCCGCCTCGAGCTTGGAGAGGTCGAGGATGTCGTTGATGAGCGCCAGGAGCGCGTTGGCCGAGTGGGAGATGCCGGCCGTGTACTCCTTGATCTCCTCGGGCGTCACGTCCGGGCGATTGAGGAATTCGCTGAAGCCGATGACGGCGTTGAGGGGCGTGCGGATCTCGTGCGACATCGTCGCGAGGAACATCGTCTTGGCGCGCGCGGCCTGGTTGGCGGCGCGGGCGGAGGCGACGAGCTGGCGCTGGTGCGTGTCGCGCGTCTCGAGGATCTTGGCGCGAAGGACGCCGATCTGGACGAGCGCGCACGCCTCGTGGAAGAGCTCCAGCTCCTCGCGGCCCGGGACGCCGGGGCGGTCGATGAGGTAGCCGACGTGGCCCCACACCTCGCCGTCGACGCGGAGGGGGCCGGCGAGGAAGCGCTGGGCGCGGGATTTGCGGAGGAAGTCGTCCCACAGCGGCTGGTTCCCCTCCTCCTGCCCGAGGACGTAGCGGATGTCGGGGTGCTCGTCGAGGTAGTCGGGCGAGCCGATCAGCTCGGCGGCGTTCTTCGGCAGGACGTTGTAGTCGGGGGTGCGGAACCAGGCGTGGACGAGCGGCGAGGTGCCGTCCATGCGGTGGCGGTAGAGGTAGACCGCCACCGCGCCGAGCGCCTGGCCCGTCTCGCGCAGCGCCACGTCGCGCAGCTCGTCGGCGTCCTGGTAGGTCGCGAGCTTGACCAGCGTCGCGCGGGAGCGGGAGGACTGCGCGAGCATCTCCTCGAGCTTGGCGACGGATTCGTCCGCGCGGGCCTCGTGGTCCTTCTCGCGCTTCATCTGCTCGTCGACGTTGGAGATGGCGCCGACGAGGTGCCCGGGATCGCCGGAGGGGCGCAGCGCGCGGAAATTGTACCAGAGGTATTCGCCCCGGATCTTCAGGCGGTAGGTGATGGAGAAGACCCGGCCGCCCTCCGTCGCGGCCGTCATCGCCTCCTTGCGGAACGCCTCCTGCATGCGCGAAAGGTCGTCCGGGTGCATGGTGGACGGCAGGAGGCTCTGCGTGATGCCGAAGAAGTCCTCCCCGGCCTTCTCGACCTTGAGGGACTCGTAGAGACCCTGCGAGCGGTACTGGTCGAAGTGGTTCGTCGCCAGGTCGATGTAGTAGACGCACTCGTAGCCGCCGGAGAGGGCCTCGGCGATGTTGGCGTAGGCGAGGATGCGGTCCATGCCCTCCGATCCGGCGGCGCCGGAGGTGACGCCGCCGCCGCCGATGCGGGACTCCATGCCGCGGCGAAACCGGGCGAGGAGCTCCTCGGAAAACTCGGTCCGCGTCTTCTCGACGAGGGAGGCGCGCAGTTTCTTCCGCATGACGAGGAAGAGGCCGAGCAGGAAGGCGGCGATGACGGCGACGGCGCCGAGGGCGATTTCCTCGGGGCCGCAGGCGGCGAGGACGGGGGCGAACGGAATCATGGGACGGTCTCCGGGCGGAAAGGGTCGGACGGGGGGAGAAACGGGAGTCATTCTACAACAGACGCCCCGGCCGCGTCAATGGATTCCCGCGCGAGCGAAGTCTCTGGACCTTCCCCACTTTTTGGCGCCGCGCCGTCGCGGAGGCCCGCAAATCGCG
>CAMOEO010000048.1 GCA_946612175.1 uncultured Verrucomicrobiota bacterium | reverse complement strand
TATTCGCCGACCGTGTTTTAAACTTGTATGATTCCCCGCTTCCATAGCGGTGAATTACGTGTAGAATTTGGTGAGGCTCAAGGCCATGGGATCGGGGTCTGTCCCCGCGACGGTCCTACGACCCCGCCACCGGCCTCTGCACCAACAAGGCCTACGCCGACGGTTCGCGCGTCGCGCACACCTTCGACGCCGCCGGCCGCCCGCTCCGCACCACGTCCGCCGCCTCGACGCCTTCGGCCACCCCGCCGGATACCGCCTCGAAATCGGGGGTGACTTTTCGGGCGGGATCGGCTACACTTGGGGCATGGACGGGAAACTCGCCTCCCTCGCCCTCGCCAACAGTCCCGGAACGCAGCCATGAAGCCGCCAAGCCTCTCCGGAATTCTTTCGCGAATTCCGACGCTCTTCGCCATCGCCATTTGCGGTGTGTTCCTCTCCGCATGGTTCGCTGCACGGCGTTACGACGTCGCCATGCTGCCGGATGCCGTCGGCGCCATGGCGTATCCGCTCCTGCTTGCCCCCTTCCTGAATCTTTGGAACGACATCCGGCGCCTGCGAAGCCGGAAGGCGGCGGAAAACGCCCCCCCGGCGGCGTCCGCAGATGCTTCCGATGCGGACGGAACCACCGTCGTCCCTCGCCGGTTTTTCCTTCCCCGCCTCGTCTCCCTGCTTCCCACGCTGACCTTCTTTCTGGCCCTTCCGGCCTTCGTGTCCGGCGGATGGGTGCTGTTCCGGACCCCGGTCGGGGAGGGGTCCTTCCTGGTCCTTCTCCTTGTCTCGGGCGTGACGGCGATCCTGAACGCGGTCAACGACAGCGAACTCGCCCGAAAGCCCGCGCCCGAAGGCACGGGCCGTCGGACCGCCACGAGGAGGAGGACATGGGCGATCCGCGGGGCTTGGGGCGTCCTGCTCTCCGGCCTTGCCGCCGTCCTTGTCGCCGGGTCCGGTTCCCTGCAGCGTCCCGTCGCGAAGGATCATCTCCCCCTCGATCTCGCTACGGCGGCACGGAAGTTCCGCTGGGCAAAATCGCTCTCCGAACGACGAATCCTCGCCCTTGACCTCGTGTCCACGGATCGGGCGTTTCACGAATATCACCCGGGCGACTTCTTTTCGGCGGAGGCGTGGATGTCCCGCCTTGGAGCCCCCGATGCGACGAACCGGATCGAAACAGGCGCCCGCTACGCCTATCGAATTGGCGAGGAGCGGGTGCTGGTGCTCCAACCGCAGCCGGAGGGCATCGGCACGATGCTTTCGGTGGAACCCTCGGACGGATTTCCCGCCGCCGCCGGCCCGTGATTGCGGGCGACGGGCCTAACGCGGGCCGGCGGCGCACGGAGTACTCCCCCTAGCGCTTCGCGCCCCCCTCGGAGGGGGGGGGCGAGCTGTACGCGGGACGGGCGGCGCACGGAGTACTCCCCCCGGCGCTTCGCGCCCCACCCTCTCGGAGGGGGGCGGGCCGGGCGGCGGGGTCGCTAGGGCTCTTCGGCGAAGGGCTCGGGTGCGATGGTGCCGTCGGTCTTGCGCGTGAGGACCTCGACCCTTCGCTCGATGGCGGCGAGCTTTTCGCCGCAGAACTTCACGAGCGCCTGGCCCTCCTCGAAGGACTTGACCATCGCGTCGAGGTCCTCGGCGCCGGACTCCATGCGGCGGACGAGCTCCTCGAGCCGCGCCACGGCCTGCTCGAAGGTGGCGGCGGGCGGAGCGGGGGCCTTGCTTTCGTCGGTTGCTTTCATGGCGCCGAGTATAGCGGAAGCGCGCCCGGAAGGCAACCGGGCCGTCAGGGCTCGGGAGGGGCGGCGGCGGGATCGAACTCCAGCCCGAGCCATCCGATCTTCACCGAGGAGGGCTGCTTCGCGACGCCGAAGAGCAGCGTTCCCTCGCAGGAGGCTCCCGGCGCGAGATTCGCATGGAGCGGATCGAAGGAACCCAGCCAGAGAATCGCGGCAGGCTTTCCGTCCGCCTTGCACGTGGCGTCCCAGTCCGCCAGGAAACGGGGCTGGGAGGAATCGTTGCGGACCCGGAAGTCCGCGATGACGATCCAGGGGAAGCTCTTCGCCGGCTCGTCGTCGGGCCACGGGACGGTCTCGGCGCCGAAGAACCGGACGGAAAGCCCGTCCTTCGTCAACACCTCCTCCTCGGGGCCGATGGCACGAGGCTTCGCCGACTTCCCCGCGGGCCGGTCCGGCTTCGACGCGACGACATCCGCCGGCTTCTGCATCGCGCGCTCGACGAGGAAGCCGTCGAGCAGACGGAGCGCGCCGGCCTCCTCGTCGAGTCGGCTCTCGAGGCCGTCGTTCCCCTCCGATGCAAGAATGGGAAGATCGATGGATCCGCTCCGCCGGGAAAGCCGGAGCGTCCCCTCGAAGTTGGTGGCGGCGAAAATGGCGCCGAGAGACCCGCCGAATGCCCCGTCCGGCACGCCGAGGCGCACGCCTTCGACACGGAAGGGCGCCTTGGCGAAGCGCTCGGAGAACTGTTCGGCGACGATTTCCTCCGCCTCGCGCCGGAGACGGAAGGTGGACGGAAGGGAAGGATTCCGGACGAACCCGTGGACCGCGTACATGCAGAGCAGGGCCGCCGCCGCGTATTCCGCGATCTGGAGCACGATCGAGCGAACGGGCATGCGGACCGGGGCACGGACGAGGGTCCCGGCCAGCGAATCGTGCTCGCACTGCCGGCTGTAGTTCCAGGCGGTGGTGGCCGACGAGGGAATCGCAGGGGCAAGGGCGAGGAGCGCGACCATGGCGGGATAGAGCCACCGCACGGAGGCGGGGCCGGGGGAGAAGGAGGTCGAGGCGCCGAGCAGATGCAGCCCGAACAGGAGGACGGCGGCGCGGACGGCGATCCAGACGACCGGGACCATCTTGAAGAACGCCCGGCGCGACGCGCGGGGGAACTCGATGCGGATGCCTTTGTCTCGGGTGACCACGCGGAGGCCGTGCGCCATCTTGCCGGGCGTGGCCTGGAAGCGCGAGGAGCACCAGACCGCCTCCCACCCCCAGAATGCGACGGCGAAGGCCGCAACGCGAAGCAGCCCGTCCTCCCATGCCGAGGGCAGGACGCCGGCCAGGCCGGCGAGCGCACCGACCACGGCGTGGAGGATTCTCCCGAGGAGCAGGACGGGAATCAGGTCGAGGAGAAAGGCGCAAAAGCGGACGCAGGCGCCGGCCGGCGCCGTGTTCGAGCGAAAGATGAATTCGCCGATCGTTCTTTCGATTTCCGTTTCTATCGGTTCCATGCGATGACAAGCCTCCAGTGAGGCGGAATTCTAGCATACCGCCAGGCCCGCGGCAATGGAAAACGCCCTAGATTTCCGCGCGGGCGGAGCCGTCCTCGCCGACCCAGGCGGGATCCCTGGTCCAGACGGCCGCGCCGGCCGCGAGGGACGCCGGCACGTCGAGGATGCGCTGGTTGCCGCTTCCGCGGAAGAGCAGCAGCCGGTCGCGCCGCGCCTGCACGAAGGGACCGTCCACCAGGATGTCGATGCGCTCCAGGAGGCGGCGCACGCCGGGGTCCGACTCCGCCTTCTTCAGGAGCGCCTCGAAGACGTAGCCCGTGTAGCACGCGATGTCGTAGCGCGGACGCAGCAGGTCCGCGAGGTCCGCCAGCGCGTCCGCCTGCGCGAAGGGCTCGCCGCCGGAGAACGTCACGCCCGTGTCGAGCACCGTCTCGGCGATGCGCGCGAAGACCTCCGAGGGCGTGGCCTCCGTCCCCCCCTCGAACGGCCAGGTCTGGGGGTTCTGGCAGCCGGGGCAGTGGTGGGGGCAGCCCTGCACGAAGACGACGCACCGCAGGCCGGGGCCGTCGGCGATGCCGTCGCGGTCGAAGCCCGCGAGGCGGAGCGTCCTCTCCGTGGCGGTGGCGGCGCCGCCGCTAGGCGTCGGCTCCGCCATGGCCGGAGGCGTGCTTGACGCGGTCGTGCTCCTCGGCGCGCTTGGCGTCGTTGAAGCGGTCCAGCGTGCCGACGAGGTAGCCGGTGATGCGGCGGATGCGCTCGAACTTGATCAGCTCATCGCTCTCGCGCCGGCCGCACTTCGGGCACACGTCGCCGATCACGCCGTTGTAGCCGCAGACCGGGTCGCGGTCGACCGGGTGGTTCACCGAGCCGTAGCCGATCCCCGCGTCGTGCATCGCGCGGATGATCGTCTCGAAGGCCTTGGTGTTGCGCGCCATGTCGCCGTCGAGCTCCACGTAGGTGATGTGGCCCGCGTTGGTGAGCGCGTGGTAGGGCGCCTCCTTGCGGATCTTCTCGATCGCGCCGATCTTGTAGTAGACCGGGATGTGGAACGAGTTGGTGTAGTACTCGCGGTCCGTGACGCCGGGAATGATGCCGTAGCGCTTCTTGTCCATGCGGATGAAGCGGCCGGAGAGGCCCTCCGCGGGCGTGGCGATGAGCGTGAAGTTGAGCTTGGTCTTGGCCGACATCATGTCGCAGTACTCGCGCATGTGGCGGACGATCTCCAGCCCCTTCTGCTGCATGGCCTCGCTCTCGCCGTGGTGGTGGCCGTAGAGCGCGACGAGCGCCTCCGCAAGGCCGATGAAGCCCGTCGTGAGCGTGCCGTGCTTGATGACCTCGCGCACCTCGTCGTTCCAGTGCAGCTTCTCGGAGTCGAGCCACACGCCCTGCCCCATCAGGAACGGGAAGTTCTTGACCTTGCGGCGGGCCTGGATCTCGAAGCGGTCCAGGAGCTGCTGCGCCACGAGCGCCAGCATGCCGTCGAGGTCCTTGTAGAACTTGTCGACGTCGCCGTGGGCCTCGATGGCGAGGCGCGGCAGGTTGATCGAGGTGAACGAGAGGTTGCCGCGGCCGGGGCTGATCGCACGGTCCGGGTCGTGGACGTTGGCCATGACGCGCGTGCGGCAGCCCATGTACGAGACCTCGGTCTCGGGATGGCCGGGCTTGTAGTACGCCAGGTTGTACGGCGCGTCGACGAACGAGAAGTTCGGGAAGAGCCGCTTGGCGCTCACGCGGCAGGAAAGCTGGAACAGGTCGTAGTTCGGGTCGCCGGGGTTGTAGTTGACGCCCTCCTTCACGCGGAAGATCTGGATCGGGAAGATCGGCGTCTCGCCGTGGCCGAGGCCCTTCTCGGTGGTGAGCAGGAGGTTGCGCATCACCATGCGGCCCTCGGGGCTCGTGTCGGTGCCGTAGTTGATCGAGGAGAACGGGGTCTGCGCGCCGGCGCGGCTGTGCATCGTGTTGAGGTTGTGGATGAGCGCCTCCATCGCCTGGTAGGTCGCCTCGTCCGTCTCGGCGTAGGCGGTCTTGCGGGCATAGGCCATCGCCTTGTCCACCGCGGCCTCCGGCAGGCCGGCGGCGACGAGGTCCGCGCGCAGCGCCGCGTCGAACGCCTCGCCGGACTCGAGCCGGGGCTTCTCGCCCGACTTGGCCTCGGCCGCCGCGAAGCGCGCCTTCATCGCCGCGGGGTCGGGCGCCTGCACGCCCTCGGGGGCGAGCAGCGAGAGCGCCTCCGCCAGGTCGATGCGATAGCGCTTGGCGAACGTCTTGGCGACCCCGGGGGCGAGCCCGCGGTCGAACTGCGCGATGCTCTGCCCGCCGTGCTGGTCGTTCTGGTTGGACTGGATGGCGATGCACGCCAGCGCCGCGTAGGAGCGGATGTCGTTGGGCTCGCGCAGGAAGCCGTGGCCCGTCGAGAAGCCCCCGTGGAAGAGCTTCAGCAGGTCGATCTGGCAGCACGTCATCGTCAGCGCGTAGAAGTCGAAGTCGTGGATGTGGATCCAGCCCTCGCGGTAGGCGCGGGCCTGCTCCGGGCGGAGGAGGAACTTCTCGTTGTACTCCTTCGCGGCCGTGGCGCCGTACTGCAGCATCGTGCCCATCGCCGTGTCGCCGTCGACGTTCGCGTTGTCGCGCTTGAGGTCGCTCTCGCGCGACTCGCGCGTCGTGATCTCGTCGAAGATGTGCATGAGGTGCGAGTTCTTCTCGCGGGCGCTCGTCCGGTTCGCGCGGTAGAGGATGTAGGACTTCGCGACGTCCTCGAAGCCGGCGCGCATGAGCGCCACCTCGACCGCGTCCTGGATCTGCTCCACGTCGGGCACGCGGTCGGGGTACTTCTCGTTGACGACGGCGTCCACCGCGTTGCCGAGGCGCTCGGCCTCGGCGGCGCTCTCGTGGCCGGAGGCCTTCATCGCCTGCGCGATGGCGTTCACGATCTTGGCTTCGTCGTACGAGACGACGCGGCCGTCCCGCTTGCGGATTTCGGTGACCATTTCGAAAGGGTCTTTCTGGGAAGGAGGGTTGGGGAAGGAACGTCCCCCGTTCGGAAGAGCGGGCGTTCCGGGTGGAAGGTGAAGGAAGAGGGGTTTGCGGAAGAACAACTCCAGCGGTGGTAGGGGTCGGACGCGGGTGGCGCTAGATGGAGCGCGCCCCGCGAACATGCCCCGGACGTCGCGACCGGCTGTTGTCCGGTCCGCGGCGTCCGCCGAGGGTGTCCAAAGGACAGCCGACGGCATGGCGCGCTAGGCAAGGGCGATTTAAGCAGAATCCCCGCCGCAATTCAAGCCCCGTATTTGCCCCCAAAGGAGAGATATCCGCACTAAGTCGTTGATTCCATCCGACTTGCTCCCCGGAAAAAAGATCGAAAAACACCATCCGTGGTGTCGCGGGGCGCGGCGGGGCGCAATATCTAGCGCCCCGCGCCCCGCCATGCGATCGGGAACGGGGTCGGCGCCCCGGGGGCTGCCGCGGCGCCCCGCCCCCCGGTTCCCGACGGGTCGCGCCGAACCGTGTTTTTTTGATTTTCCGCGTCCGGGCGTTCTGCTAGAATGCGCCCCCGTCCGCCCCTTCGGCGCGCCCCCTTTCCTTCCACCTCCCGCCCCTCCCCTCGCGATGATCGACCCCGAAACCCCCATCCTCTCCCCCGAGCGCAAGGAACACTTCGACGATCTCGTCGAAAAGGGACTCTGGGGACAGATCTCCGCGGAGCTCGCGGACCTTCCGCCCGCGGACATCGCGGAACTGCTCTCCCACTACGACGAGGAGGGCCTCGCGAAGCTCTTCGAATGCCTCCCCGCGACGCTCAAGCCCGACGTCCTCGCCGAGCTGCCCGCCGACCTCGCGGCCGGCCTCGCCGCCGCGATGCCCGCCTCCGACGCCGCGGACATCGTCAACGAGATGGCGCCCGACGACGCGGCCGACGTCCTCGGCGAACTCGACGACAAGGAGGTCTCCTCCAAGATCATCGAGGGGATGGACGACGAGAACGCCGACGACGTCTCGCGCCTCATGACCTACCCGGAGGACTCCGCCGGCGGCATCATGACGACCGACCTCGTCGCGCTCCATCCGGAGCAGACGGTCGACGACGCGCTCGACGCCATCGCCCGCAGCGAGGACGACGAGCACGTCTACCAGGTCTACGTCGTCGACGCCGAGGACCGGCTCCTCGGCGCGATCACGATCTGGGACCTGCTGCGCCAGAAGGCCCGCTCCGCGAAGCTCGGCGACATCATGGCGACGGACGTGCTCTCCGTCCGCTCCGACACCGACCAGGCCGACGTGGCGGAGATGATGGCCAAGTACGACCTCTCCGTGGTCCCCGTCGTCGACGACCGCGGGTACCTGCTCGGCCGCATCACCCACGACGACGCCACCGACATCATCAAGGAGGAGGCCGAGGAGGACATCCTCAACCTCGCCGGCACCACCGACGACGAGCTCGGCAACGTCTCCGCCTGGCGCTCCTGCTGGTACCGCCTGCCGTGGCTCTTCATCACGCTCCTGGGCGGCGTCGTCACCGCCTCGATCATGAGTTCGTTCGGCAAGGTCTTCGGCCTCGTCATCGTCCTCGCCGCCTTCATCCCCAACGTGATGGGCATGGGCGGCAACACGGGCCTGCAGAGCTCGGTCCTCATGATCCGCGAGATCGCCTCCGGCTCCGGCCGCCGCCACTCGCTCGGCCGCCTCTTCCTCCACGAGCTGCGCACCGGCGCGCTGATGGGCATCATCTGCGGCATCGGCATCTTCCTCAGCGCCCTCGCGATCCTCTACGCGACGCCGTCCGGCCGCGAGGGCGCGGCCGCCGTCGCGCAGAACGCCGGCCTCGGCGCGTGCGCGCCGTTCGCCGTCGCCGCCACCGCCGGGCTCGCGCTCTTCTGCGCGATGACCTTCGCCGCCGGCTTCGGCGCCGTCGTGCCGATCGTCCTCGACCGCCTCAAGATCGACACCGCCGTCGCCTCCGGGCCGTTCATCTCGGTGATGGACGACATCTCGGCGCTGCTCATCTACTACGGCGTCGCGCTGCTCCTCTTCGCGCGCCTGCTGCCCGCGGCGGGCGCGGCGGGCTAGATCTCGTACAGCGGCGAGGGATACGCGGGCTCGCGGACGAGGTCCGGGTCGAGCCCCGCGCCGCGGAGCGCGTCGCGCGCGGCGGCGACGGCGAGGTCCGGGCGGTTGCACTCGCCGCTGAGGTGCATCGGCAGCACGTGGCGCAGGCGCGGCCCCGCGACGGCGGCGAGCAGCTCCGCGCCCTGCTCGTTGGAGAGGTGCCCGCTGCGCCCCCGGATGCGCTGCACGAGGCTGCGCGGGCGGTCGGAGCGCTCCAGCATCAGCGGATCGTGGTTGAACTCGATCGCGAGCGCGTCGCAGTCGCGCAGGTGGTGGCGGACGACCTCCGGCACCGTCCCGAGGTCGGTCGCGAAGCCGAGCCGCGCGCGGCCGTCCGTCACGGCGAAGCCGACGGGGTCGCCGGCGTCGTGCGGAACGGGGAACGCCTCGAACCGGAGCGCCCCGATCTCGAACGAGGAGCCCGGGGCGAAGGAGACCCACGGCCAGTCCGCCCCCTCGTCGTTCGCGCAGCCGCAGCAGACGACGTCGATCGTGCCGTCCGTCGCGTAGAGCGGCGTCCGGTAGCGGTGCTCCAGCACGGCGACCGCGGAGGTGTGGTCCGTGTGGTCGTGCGTGAGGCAGATGCCCGCCAGCGCCGCGGGGTCGGCGCCGATCGCGCGCAGCGCCGCGCCGATGCACTTGGCGTTCGTCCCCGCGTCGATCAGCACGGCCGTGCCGTTCGACTCGACGTAGGTGCTGTTGCCGGCGCTGGAGCTCGCAAGGACGGCGAACTTCATTTCACGTTGGCGTCCGGCACCGGCACGAGCGAACGGAACTGGAAGCGCACGCCGTTGGGAGTCTGCACCCAGAAGCGGTCCGTCGAATAGCCGTCGGGAACGGCGTTGGTGGCGAGGTTGCGCACGCGGATCGACTCCGTCCGCACGGGCTCGGCCGCGGGCGCCGGCTTCGGCGCGACGGGCTCGGCGGGCACGGCCGGAACCTCCTTCGGCGCGGCGGGCGCCTCCTTCGGCGACGGTTTCGGAGCCGGCTTCGCGACCGGCGCCGCGGCGACGGGCTTCGCGGCGGGCTTCGGCTTCGGCCGATCCGCGGCGGGCTTCGGAGAGGCGGGCCTCGGCGCCGGCTTCGCCTTCGGCGCCAGCGGCGGGCGAGCGTCCTCCAGCGAGCCCTTCGGAGGCGGCGCGGGAGTCTTCTCCGCCCCGGCCTCGATCGCGGCGCGCTGGTCGTCGAGCGCCTTCTTCAGCAACGCGCGGAGCTGGTCGCGCGTGAGCGTCACCGGCTCGTCGCCCTTCTTCGCGGAAGCCGGCGCGGGAGCCGGCGCGGGCGCAGCGGCCGGCGCGGGAGCGGGAGCGGCCGGGGCTGGAACGACCGGAGCGGCGGGCGCGGCCGGCGCGGCCGGGGCGGCCGGGGCGGCCGCGGGAGGGATCAGCAGGCCGCGCGAGGCGAGTTCGAGCAGGCGGTCCTGCTGGCTCTCGCTCTTGGCGAGCATGTGGCCGAAGAAGACGGCGAACAGGACGCCGAAGACGACGACAAGCAGCACCAGCGCGGTGATGAAGCAGATCGAGAGCGTGGTCATGCGCCGGCGCGCGCGCTCGCGCTCCTGGTCGAGGAACGACTGGAACGCGCGGAGCACGGGGAACGACTCGTCGCCGCCCTTGGAGGCGAGCGCGACGGCGAAGAGGTTCTCGGCGTCGGGCGTCGCCTTGTCGCCGGGAAGGGGGGAGGAGGGATCGGGATCGTTCATGGCGGAAGGGGGGGGAGGGAGGGGTTGGCGGAGCGGCGCCGCGTCACTTCATGTTGCGGGCCCAGGCGGGGAGCTCGACGCGCGGCGCGCCGCCGCCCGCGGCCTCCGGCGCGGAGGAGCCCTCGAAGAGGGAGCCGGCGCCGTGCTCGAGCTCGTCGATGCGGCGCTTGAGCATCTGCTCGACGAGCTGCCACTGCTCGCGGGCCTCCGCGAACTGCTTGGCGCTCTCGACAACCTCCTCCTCGCGGCGGCGCAGCTGGCTCGATAGCGAATCGTAGTCGGCGGTGCGCTGCTCGACGCGGCGGAGCTGCTCGCGGACGGAGGCCTCGCGCTGCTGGAGCGCGCGGATGCGGCCGTCGAGCGCCTTCTCGTTCTGCGCGGCGCGGCCGAGGTCGGCCTTGTGCTGCTCGCGCTCGGCGTCGAGCTCCTGCCGCAGCTGCGCGATCGCCTTCTCGTTGCGCTCCGCGGCCAGCTCGCTGCGGGACTTCTCGCCCGGGTCGCGCCGCAGCGCGCGCTCGAGCCGCCCGATGCGCTCGTGGAGCGCGGACTGGCGCGCGGCGCTCGCGGAACGGGCCTCCTCGTTCACGCGCTTCTCCTCGGCGAGCGAGTCGCGGAGGGACTCCAGCGCCTCGTCGGCGAACTGCTTGACGACGGCGATGTCGCCCTCGAGCGGGTGGCTCGCCATCGCGAGCGCCGCCTCGGCGGTCGCGAGCTTCTCGGCCAGGTCGCCGCGCTCGCGGGAAAGGTCGGTGACGCGCTCCTGCAGCGCCTGCAGGCGGCGCTCCGCGGGCGTCGGGCCCTCCGCCTCGTCGGCGGGGACGACGGGCGCGCCGGCCGCGGCCTCCGCGGAGGCGAGCTTCGCGCGAAGCTCCTCGATCGTGCGCTGCGACTCGACGTCGCGGGAATTGGAGAACTCGAGCAGCTCGGCCTGCTCCGCGCGCAGCGTCGCGACCTCGTCGCGCAGGCGGTCCGCCTCCGCGGGGTCGGCGGCGGCGGCCTTCGCGGCCTCCATCGCGGCGCGGACCTCCGCGGCCTCCGCGCGCGCCGCGGTCGCGTCGCGCTCCGCCGCGGTCCGGGCGGCGCGTGCCTCGGCGGCCTCCCGCATCGCCCCGTCGATGCGCTCCTGCGCGGCGGCGGCCGCGGCGCGGGCCTCCTCGAGCCCCCGCTCGGCCTCGGCGCGGGCCTCGGCCGCCGCAGCGGCCTCCGCGCGCGCGGCCGCGGCGTCCTCGTGCGCGGCGGCAAGATCGGACGCCGCCGCCTCCGCGGCGGCGGACTGCGCGGAATCGGCGGCCTCGGCGGAGCGGCGGGCGTCCTCGCGGGCCTCGGCGGCGGCGCGCTCGGCGTCCTCGCGGGCGGCGATCTCGCGGGCGATCGACGCGCGGGCGTCCGCGGCGTCGGCCCGGGCGGCCTCCAGCGCCTCCCGGAGCGCGCCGAGCTCCCCGGCGCCCTCCTCGCGCATCCGCGCAACGGCGGCCTCGGCCTCCGCGCGCGCGGCCTCCGCCGCGTCGCGCTCCGCCTCCGCCCTCGCCTGCGCCTCGCGAAGCTCCCGCGCCTGCGCCTCCAGCGCCCCCTTCTCCTCGCCGGCGCCCGCCGCCGCGGCGAGCGCGGCGTCGCGGGCCTCCGCGGCGGACGTCTCGGCGGCGCGCGCCTCGGCCAGCTCGGCGGCGCGCGCCTCGAGCTCGGCGCGCACGGCCTCGAGCTCGCGATCCTTCGCGGCGATCGCGTCGGTCGCCTTCTGGCGGAGGCGCGCGGAACGCTCCTCGAACTCCGCCTTGAGCGCCTCGGAGGGGTCGGGCGCGTTCGCGGATTCCAGCAGCTCCTTCGCCGTCCGGAGGATCGAGCCGGACGGCACCTTCCCCTCGGCGACGAACGCGGCGGCGGCGTCCGGATGGAACGGCCCGAGCACGCGGCCGTCGGGCCGCACGACGAGGGTGTCCATCCCGAGGAAGCCGAGCTTGCGCGCGTCGTGCCACGTCGTGCGGTCGGAGGAGATCCAGTCCCCCGGGACCACGAGGCCGCGCCGCGCGAAGTCGAGCAGCGCCTCGGGGGCGTAGGGGCCGCGGATCTCGTCGTCCGCGACGGAGCGGAACCACCAGGAGGGGGCGGGGTTCGGAGCGGGTGCGTCTGCCATGGGGGAATCCTATTTCTTGAAGACGTTGATGAAGCCGGACCTGGACTTGGCCTTCGCCGCGCGCGGCGTCCCGGCGACCATGCTCAGCTCGCGCTTGAGCTGGTCCTCCAGCGCCGCCATCCGGGAACGGCGTTCGGCGGGGCGGGCCGGCACGACGTCGACCTTCGCCCCGGGCTCCCCGCCCTCCGCCGCGGGGGCGGGCCCGGCCGGCGGCTCGGCCGCGGGCTCGGCCGCGACGAACTCCGCCTCCGGGATCGGCCCGGCGGCGGCGGGCCTCGGGGGAACGGGATCGGGCACGGGCTCCGCCGGAACGGAGGCCGCCGCCTCCGCGAGCGCGTCCGAGAGCCGGCCGCGCAGCCGCTCGAAGCCCTCGCCCGCGGCCTTCGCGAAGGCGCGGGCGGCGTCGAGCTCGCGCGCGAGGCCGG
>CAMOEO010000047.1 GCA_946612175.1 uncultured Verrucomicrobiota bacterium | reverse complement strand
CCGCCCCGGCGCCCGCGTCGTCACGAGCGGCCTCGGCGGCGGCTTCCCCGGCGGTCTCCTCGTCGGGCGCGTCGTCGAGGCCGGCCTCGACGACACCCGCCTCTGCCAGCGCGCGACGGTCGCCCCCGCCTCCGACCTCGGCGCGCTCCGCCGCGTCTTCGTCCTCGTCGGCACCGAGCCGCCGGCCGCCGCGTCCGACGGAGGCGACGGAGGCGCGCCGTGATGCGCCACCGCGCCGTCCGCGCCGCCCTGGCGCTCTTCGTCGCCGTCGCCGTCGCCGCGGCGGCGCAGGAGTTCTGCCCGCCGCTGCCCGTCCTCCGCCTCAAGCCCCCGCTGCTGCTCGCCGTCGCCGTCCGCTACGGCCTGCGCCGCGAGACCGGATGGGCGGTCGCCGCCGCCCTCTGGTGCGGCCTGCTGGAGGACGCCCTCGGCTTCGTCCCCTGCGGCGTCTCCCCCGCGGTCTTCGGCGCCGCCGCCCTGCTCTGCGCCCTCGTCCTGCGCTCCCAGCTCGTCGAGGGCCCCGCCGCCGTCGCCCTCGTCGCCGGCGCCGCGGCCCCCGTCGCCGCGTTCGCGCAGTATCTCGCGCTCCGCCTCGGCGCCGGCCTCCCCGCCCTGCCGCTGCCGTTCCTCGCCGCGCGCCTCGCCGCGGCGGCCCCCGCCGGCGCCGCGGCGGGCCTTGCGGCCGCCCTCGCGCTTCGCGCGCTCGACCGCTCCGCCGGGCTCGTCCCGGAAGACAAGGAGGACGCCCGTGTCCCGTCCGACGCCCTCCCCTAGCGCCGGCGGCCGCCTCCGCCTCGGCCTCCTCGGCGCCGCGTTCCTCGCGGCGCTCGGCTTCCTCGCGCTCCGCCTCCACGACATCCAGGTCCGCGACCGCGACCTCTACCTCGGCACCCAGGCGCAGATGACGCTCCGCCGCGTCCGCCTCCCCGCCACGCGCGGCAAGATCCGCGACCGCAACGGCGTCCCCCTCGCCGACAACGCCCCCTCCTTCTGCATCGCCCTCTACTTCGACGAGCTCCGCGCCCCCGGCCGCGGCTGGTCCAACACCGTCGACCGCATCGAGGCCCAGATCGCCCGCGTCGCCGCGATCGTCGGCCGCCCCCCGGGCGTCTCGCGCCGCGAGATCGCCGCCCACCTCCGCACCCGCCGCCCCATCCCCATGGTCGCCTTCGAGGGGCTCGACGACCGCGAGCTCGCCCGCCTCGCCGAATGGCCCGAGCCCCTCGCCGGCGTCGACGTCCTGGTCCGCCAGAACCGCGTCTACCCCTACGGCGACATGGCCTGCCACGTCATCGGCTACGTCGGGCGCGACGTCAACCCCGTCCGCCCCGCGCCCCCCGCCGGCGCCGCCGCGCCCGACGCCGCCGGCGAGTTCGGCCCCGACGAGAACGGCGCCGAGGATTTCGACTACGCCCTCCCCGAGCTCGTCGGCCGCGACGGCGTCGAGAAGGCGTTCGACGCCGTCCTCGCCGGCCGCGGCGGCGCCGAGGTCCTCCGCATCGACGTTTCCGGCTACAAGCGCGAGGTCCACTCCGCCGGCGCGCCCCGCCACGGTTCCGACATCGCCCTGACCCTCGACAAGGACCTCCAGCTCCGCGCCGAGGAGGCGCTCCGGCCCAACCGCGGCGCCGCCATCGTCCTCGACGCCCGCAACGGCGACGTCCTCGCCCTCGCCAGCGCCCCCCGCTTCGACCTCTCCACCTTCGTCCCCTCCCTCCCCGGCCCCGTCTGGCGCCGCCTCCTCGAGGACCCCGACCGCCCCCTCTACCACCGCGCCCTCCTCGGGACCTACCCCCCCGGCTCCGTCGTCAAGCCCGTCGTCGCCCTCACCGCCCTCGGCGCCGGCGCCATCTCCCCCTTCTCCACCGTCCACTGCGACGGGCGCTTCCGCCGCGGCGGCATCGACATCCGCTGCGCCAGCCGCTGGGGCCACGGCGACGTCGACGTCCGCCACGCCATCGCCGCCTCCTGCAACCCCTTCTTCATCGAGTGCGGCCTCCGCCTCGGCTGGGCCCCCGCCCTCCACGACGCCTTCGAGGCCCTCGGCCTCGGCGCCCCGCCCCGCCTCGGCATCCCCGCCGCCGCCGGCCTCCTCCCCGATTCGCAGTGGAAGAAGGCGCACACCCGCGACCACGCCCCCTGGACCGCCGGCGACACCGCCAACGCCTCCATCGGCCAGGGCTTCCTCCTCGCCTCCCCCATGCAGATCGCGCGCCTCGCCCTCGCCCTCGCCAACGACGGCGACATCGTCGAGCCCCGCCTCGTCCGCGACCCCGGCGACGGCCGCCCCCGCACCGAACGCGTCGTCGCCGACCACGTCTTCTGGCGCCCGCAGGACCTCGAGCTCGTCCGCCGGGGCATGGTCGACGCCACCCTCCCCCCGCACGGCACCGCCCGCCGCGCCGCCGTCCCCGGCCTCCGCTTCGCCGCCAAGACCGGCACCGCCGAGTTCGACGTCTACCGCCCCCTCCCCGGCACCCGCCGCCACGTCCGCGAACGCCACAAGAACGCCTGGATCATCGCCTACGCCCCCGCGGACGCCCCCCGCTACGCCTTCGCCGTCCTCGCCGAGGATTCCGACTCCGGAGGCCACACCGCCGCCTCCATCCTCCGCACCCTCCTCCTCGGCCTCTTCCCCCCGCCCCCCGGCACCGAGATCCCCGATACGCAGAGCCCCGACGAGGAAGAAACACACGCGGAGTCCGCGGAGTCCGCGGAGCTTGAATCTCACGCAGAGAGCGCAGAGAACGCGGAGCTACATTCTCACGCAGAGGGCGCAGAGAACGCAGAGGGCCCTCGCGCCACCGACGACGACCCCGACACCGAGCCCGTCTCCGAACCCGTCCCCGCCATCGAGCTCTCCCCCGACCCCTCCTCCCCCTAGCCCCCTTAGCCCGCCCCCCCTTCAACCTTTCAACCCCTTCAACCCCTTAAACCTTTTCAACCCCTTCAACCTCTTCAACCTCTTCAACCCCTTCAACCATGAAGAAGGCCCTCCCCATCCTGCTTCTCCTGCTGCTTCTCGTGGCGGGGTGGCTTGCGCTGCCAGGACGCGGGGGCGGCGACCCGGTCGCGCGGCTCGTGGCGGAGATGGTCCAAATCCCCGGGCGGGACTACCGGATGGGCAAATACGAGGTCACGCAGGCGCAGTGGGAGGCGGTGACGGGGGAGAATCCGTCGTATTTCAAGGGCGCCGACCATCCCGTGGAATGCGTCTCGTGGGACGACTGCCAGGCGTTCCTCGAAACGCTCAACGCGCACCCCGCCGCGCGCGCCTCGGGCCTTGTCTTCCGCCTGCCGACGGAGAAGGAATGGGAGTTTGCCTGCCGCGCGGGCTCGACGAACGTCTTCTGCCGTCTCGCGGACGGAACCGAAATCACGGAAGCGACGCTCGGCCGCGTGGCGTGGTATAACGAAAACGCCTCGACGCGCCCCCGCTGGCTCTCGCACTTCCTCGACTTCGCCGAGAGTATTGTCGACCGCGTCCACGAGGTCGACTGGAGCGAAACCCTCTCGCACAAGCCGGTGGGGCGGAAGGAGCCGAACGCGTGGGGGCTCCACGATATGCACGGCAACGTGTGGGAGTGGACCGAAACGGCGGATGGCGGGTATCGCGTCCTCCGCGGCGGCGGCTGGCTCAACTCGGCCTGGGACTGCGAGTCCTCCTACCGGGGCTGGTTCTCGCCCTCCTACCGGTTCAACTTCCTCGGCTTCCGCCTCTGCGCCACGCCGAGCCCCGCCGCGGAAGAACCTCCCGCGGAGGCCTCGGAATAACTTCAACCTCTTCAACCCTTCAACCCCTTCAACCCCTTCAACCTCTTCAACCCCTTCAACCCCTTCCCATGTACCCCCCTCCGTCTCCCCGCCCCTGGTGGCGCTCCGCGAACTGGCCGATGGTCCTGTTCTCGGCGGCGCTGCTCGTCTTCGGCGTGCTGTTCATCCGCAGCGCGTGCTCGGTACGCGTGGGACGCGCCGCCATCCTGTGGAAGCAGATGCTCTTCCCGTGGATCCCGCTCGGCGTCGCGGCGCATCTGGTCGTCGCCTCCGTCGACTACCGCCGCTGGACCGAATGGGCCTGGGCCGTCTACCTCTTCGCCGTCGTCCTGCTCGTCCTCGTCCTCGTCCCGGGCATCGGCACCCGGACCATGGGCGCGCAGCGCTGGCTCTTCGGCCGCTTCCAGCCCTCCGAAGGCGCCAAGTTCGCGCTCGTCCCGACCCTGGCGTTCGTCCTCGCGGGCGGCCTCGACCTCGGCGAGCGCGCCCGCCTGTGGCTCTGCCTCGGGCTCTCCGCCGTCCCCGCGGCGCTCATCCTGCTCGAGCCCGACCTCGGCACCACGCTGCCCTTCGCCGCCGCCGTCCTCGCGATGCTGTTCGTGGCGGGGTGCGCGCGCCGGACGCTCCTCGCGCTCGTTCTCGCGGGCGGCCTCTTCGCCGCCGCCTTCCTCGGCTCCATCCTGCTGCCGGAGCGCCTCCCGCCCGAACGTCGCGAGCGCGTCGAGGCGGCCGTCTCGCACGTGATCCACGACCACTGGCGCAAGCGCATCGTCGCCTTCGCGCACCCCGAGCGCGACCTGCAGGGCTCCGGCTGGAACGCCTGGCAGAGCAAGATCGCCGTCGGCTCCGGCGGCCCCCGCGGCAAAGGCTACCGCAAGGGCACCCAGAACACGCTCGGCTACCTGCCCGTCTCCGTCTCCTCCTCCGACTTCATCTTCTCCGTCATCGCCGAGGAGACCGGCTTCCGCGGCGCCGCCGTCCTGCTCGCGCTCTTCGCGGGGCTGCTCGCCTCCGTCGCCGCGACGGGGCTGCGCTGCCCGGACGAGACCGGGCGCCTCGTCTGCACCGGCGTCCTGGCCATGCTCTTCACCCACGTCTTCGTGAACCTCGCCATGACCATCGGCGTGATGCCCATCACCGGCATCCCGCTCCCCCTCGTGAGCTACGGCGGCACCTTCACGATCTCCACCCTCGCCCTCCTCGGCCTCGTCCAGAGCGTCGCCCTCCACGGCCGCTCCGCCGTTCCCCACGACGCCTAGGGCGCCGCCAGCGGCGCCCCCGCGTTGACGCCGTCCGGCCGGAAATGGTAGACTCCGCCCCCATGAGCGACCCCCTCCCCGACCCGGCTCCCGCGGCCGCCCCCGGCACCCCCGCGCCGAAGGGCAGCCCGAAGGCGCGCGCCATGACGCGCGCCGCGGTCCGCCACGCCGCGCCGTTCCTCGTCTGGATCGGCGTGATGCTCGTCGGCTCGCTCATGCACCTCACGCCCTCCTCCGGCACCGAGGAGGCCGCCTCCGTCGACGTCGTCTCCGACGCCGGGCTCTACGCGATCCGCACGGCGCTCTGCCTCCTCGCCCTCGTCCTGCTCCGCCCCTGGACCCACTACCGCGGCCTCTTCCGCGCCCGCCACCTCCCCGCCGCGCTGCTCGTCGGCGCGGCGGTCTTCGCGCTCTGGGTGGTCCCCTCCGCGGAGTGGTTCCGCGCGCTCGCGCCCGGGCTCGCCCGCGCGTACGAGACCTGGTGCGTCCGACCCTTCGGCTCCATGCGCGACCTGGCGGACGCCGCCGCGAAGACCGCCGGCCTCTACGCCCCCGCCGCGACGGGCTGGCCGCTCTTCGCCCTGCACATGGTCGGGACCGGCCTCGCCATCGCCGTCGCCGAAGAGTTCTTCTGGCGCGGCTACCTGCTGCGCGCCGCCCGCACGCCGGACTTCCTCGACCTTCCGATCGGAGAGTTCCACGCCCTCTCCTTCCTCGCCGTCACCGCGGTCTTCGCCGCCGAGCACGCCGAGTTCGCCGCCGGGTTCCTCGCCGGCGCCGCCTACGGCCTGCTCTATCTCCGCACCCGCGACATCTGGGCCGCCTGCGCCGCCCATGCCGCGACCAATACGCTGCTCGGCCTCTACGTCCTCGCCACGGGACACTGGGAGTTCTGGTGAAACCCTTCCTCGCCTCCGCCCGCTCCGACCCCTCCTGGGCCGCCTTCCTCGCCTTCGCCTTCCTCTCCTGCGTCTCGATGCCGCTGGCGCGCGTCGCGCTCGTGGCCTCCCTCGCGCTCGGGCTCGCCTCCCCCTCGCGGCGCCGCTCGTTCCGCCTCACCGCCCCGACCGTCGGCTGGCTCGTCTACCTGGCCGTCGCCATCGCCGTGTCCGCCGCCGCATGGGCGCTGATCGAGGACCCGCTCCTCGCCCCCGGCCGCGGCTTCTCCAAGCTCCCGAAGCTGCTCTGGTACGCCGCGATTCCCCTCGCCGTCATGCAGGTCGACACTCGCCCCCGCCTCGTCGCCACGCTCCGCGCGCTCGTCGCCGGCTGCGCCGTCACCGCCGCGTGGGTCCTCGTCGCCAACCCGCTGCTGGCGCAGTTCCAGATGGTCTTCCCGACCGACGCCCAGGCCGCCGCGGGGACCGCCTCCCCCGCCGGCGCCTTCCTCCACGAATCCCTCCGCTGGATCGGAACCCGTCTCCACTGGGACGCCATCGACGCCGTCAACCGCTGGATCTACACCAACGGCCGCGCCGCCACCTGGTCCCAGGCGCTCGTCAAGCTCGGCACGATGCAGGACGCCCAGCGCTTCATGATCGCCGTCCCGGCCGCCCTCTGCCTCCTCGTCGAGTCCCTCCACGCCCCCGACCGGCGCGCCCGCGCCCGCGACTTCCTGCTGCTGCTCCTTCTCGCCGCCGGACTGGTCCTCACCTGCAAGCGCGGCCCCCTCCTCGCCTGCGGCGCCGTCTGCTTCGCCTTCCTGCTCTCCCGCCTGCGCTGGTGGAAGGCGGCGCTGCTCGTCGCCCTCCTCGCCGGCGCCTGCGCCGCCCTTCCCCAGGCCCGCGCCCGCTTCGCCCAGCTGCCCGACGAGTTCCTCCTCCGCAAGGGCGGGCGCTCCCTCATGTGGACGCGCATCGTCCCCGAGCTCCACCGCGAGCACCCCTGGGGCATCGGGTTCCGCTCCCTGACCTGGAACAAGATGTTCGACATCGACATGCACACGGAGCTCAACCAGAACCACGTCCACTCCGTCCCCCTCCAGTCCTTCGTCGACTTCGGCTGGGCCGGCCTCGCCGCCTGGGCGCTCTGGATGGGCCTCGCCGCCCGGACCGGCCTGCGCTTCGCCCGCCGCTCCCGCCGCCCCGCCCCCGGCTCCTCCCTGCCCGAGACCGCCTGCTTCGCCGCGCCCCCCGCCATGTTCGCCGCGCTCGCCCTCTACGGCCTCGTCGAATACAACCTCGCGGACTCCGAGATCGTCCTGCTCTACGCCCTCGCGATGGGCCTCTCCGGGCCCTCCCTGCTCCGCTCCGCCCCCGACCCCGCCGCCCAGCGCCCGCCCCTCGCCCTCCCCGCCGGGTAGCCCGCCCTCCCCCCGCCCGCGCCGCGTTCGCAACGCCCGCGCGCGTGAGCGCGAAAAACCCCTTTTCTCCCGCCCCCCTTTCTGTTATACTTTGCGCCCGTTTTTCACCCTTGGCCCATTCCCGCCTTCCCATGAACGCCACCCTCACCCCCGTCACCAAGACCCGCACCGAAATCGCCGTCACCGTCCCCGCCGACGAGGCCGCCAAGGCGCGCGCCGCCGTCGTCCGCGAATTCGCCGCCCAGGCCGCCATCCCCGGCTTCCGCAAGGGCAAGGCCCCCGCCGCCCTCGTCGAGAAGGCCTACGCCGACCGCATCGACCGCGAGGCCGCCGAGCGCACCGTCCGCGACGCCTACGGCAAGGCCGTCGAGGAGAACAAGCTCGACGTCTTCGAGATCGTCTCCATCGACGACCGCGCCACCGCCCCCGACGGCACCGTCACCTTCAAGGCCGTCGTCGACCTCGTCCCGACCTTCGAGCTGCCCGCCCTCGACGGCATCCCCGTCGACGACGCCGACACCGCCGTGACGGACGAGCAGGTCCAGGAGCAGATCGACGGCTTCCTCCGCTCCCAGGGCACCTTCGTCGACCTCGAGGCCGACCGCGCCGCCGCCGCCGAGGACATGCTCCAGATCGACTACACCGCCACCACCGACGGCAAGCCCCTCGCCGAGGCCGTCCCCGACGCCGCCACCTTCGCCGAGAAGAAGGGCGCCTGGTGCACCGTCGGCAGCGAGTACTTCACCGTCCCCGGCCTGCCGAAGATGCTCGAGGGCCGCAAGGTCGGCGACGCCTTCGAGGCCGAGGTCGAGTTCCCGCAGGACTTCTACAAGGAGTCCCTCCGCGGCGTCAAGGCCACCTACTCCGTCACCGTCTCCGGCGGCCGCCGCTTCGTCCTCCCCGCCCTCGACGAGGCGCTGCTCAAGCGCGTCGGCGCCGCGTCCGAGGAGGAGCTCCGCGCCCGCATCCGCTCCAATCTCGAGGCCTCCGCCAAGGCCGCCGACCGCGCCCGCCGCCTCGACCAGGTCGCCTCCCATCTCGCCAAGGCCGCCGACTTCGAGCTGCCCGCCGCCGCGCTCGAGCGCGAGACCGAGGGCCTGCTCTCCAACCTCCTGCGCTACAACATGGACAAGGGCGTCTCCAAGGAGGACCTCTCCAAGGAGCGCGACCGCCTCTCCGCCGCCGCCCGCGAGCGCGCCGAGGCCAACCTGCGCGTCGACTTCGTCGTCGAGGCCATCCGCCGCGCCCGCGGGATCGAGCTCTCCAACGAGGAGTTCACCGCCTTCCTCAACCGCGTGGTCCGCGAGCAGCGCCTCTCCGAGGCCCAGATCAAGGAGCTCTCCAAGAACCGCATGGCCCTGCGCAGCTACCACCGCGCCGCCGTCCGCGAGAAGGTCCTCTCCGCCCTGCTCGAGAAGGCCTCCCCCACCCCCGGCCTCAAGGCCTAGGCCCCATTCGCGGCGCGGAGCGCGCTCCGCGCCGATGGCGGCGCCTTCGAGGGGCGGAATCGGCACCGAAATCCCGGCCGCGGTTGAATCCCTGCCATTCGCCCGGTAGACTCCCTACAACCATTTCAACCTCTTCAACCTCTTCAACCGTTTCAACCGTTTCTACCCCCACGCCATGCCCATCCATTCCGACTACTACGTCCCCTACGTCATCGAGCAGACCGGCCGCGGCGAGCGCTCCTACGACATCTACTCCCGCCTCCTCAAGGACCGCATCGTCTTCATCGGCACCCCGATCGACGACGCCATGTCCACCTCCGTCATCGCCCAGCTGCTCTTCCTCCAGTCCGAGGACCCCGAGAAGGACATCTCCGTCTACATCAACTCCCCGGGCGGCGTCGTCACCGCGGGCCTCGCCATCCTGGACACGATGAACTACCTCAAGTGCGACTGCGCCACCTACTGCATCGGCCAGGCCTGCTCCATGGGCGCCGTCCTCCTCGCCGCCGGCGCCAAGGGCAAGCGCTACGCGCTCCCCAACGCCCGCGTCATGATCCACCAGCCCTCCGGCGGCGCCGAGGGCAAGGCCTCCGACATCCGCATCGAGGCCGAGGAGATCCTCAAGGTCCGCGCCAACCTCAACCGCATCCTCGCCGAGGCCACCGGCAAGCCCCTCGAGACCATCGAGCGCGACACCGACCGCGACTACTTCCTCTCCGCCGAGGAGGCGAAGGAGTACGGCCTCGTCGACCACGTGCTCGTCCCCCGCGCCGCCTCCTCCGCGAAGTAGGCGAACCTCCCCCGCCATGCCTTCCAAGCCCCGTACCCGCACCTGCTCCTTCTGCGGCCGCCCCAAACCCGAGGAGGAGCTCGTCGCCTACCACGACGACGTCTTCTGCCTCGACTGCCTCCACGAGCAGGAGGCCCAGCTGGCCCTGATCCTCCACGACCTCGGCTCCCTCGACCCCGACGGCCCCGTCCCCCCGCCCCCCGGCCTCTTCGGCGACGGGGAGGAGGGCGTCCCGGCCGCCGCCCCCCGCGCCGCCTCGGGCTCCGCCCGCCGCGCCCGAGCCGTCCCCTCCCCCCGCGAGATCAAGGAATTCCTCGACCAGTACGTCGTCGGCCAGGACGAGACCAAGAAGGTCCTCTCCGTCGCCGTCCACAACCACTACAAGCGCATCTTCGAGGCCCCCTCCGCCAAGTCGGAGGACGACCTGGCGGACGTCGAGCTGGAGAAGTCCAACATCCTCCTCGTCGGCCCCACCGGCTCCGGCAAGACGCTCCTCGCCCGCACCCTCGCGCGCCTGCTCGACGTCCCCTTCGCCATCGCCGACGCCACCACCCTCACCGAGGCCGGCTACGTCGGCGAGGACGTCGAGAACATCCTCCTCAACCTCCTCCAGGCCGCCGACATGAACGTCCGGCGCGCCGAGAAGGGCATCGTCTTCGTCGACGAGATCGACAAGATCGCCCGCAAGACCGGCAACGTCTCCATCACCCGCGACGTCTCCGGCGAGGGCGTCCAGCAGGCCCTGCTCAAGATCGTCGAGGGCACCCTCTCCCGCGTTCCCCCCGGCGGCGGCCGCAAGCACCCCGAGCAGAAGTACATCGAAGTCCGCACCAAGGACATCCTCTTCATCTGCGGCGGCGCCTTCGTCGGCCTGGACAAGATCATGGAGCGCCGCTCCTCCGACCGCCACTTCGGCTTCGCCGCCGACGCCCCCGCGCCCGGCGCCGCCTCCGCCGGCGGCGACGCCCCGGCCGCCCCCCGCCGCCTCCGCCCCGAGCCCGAGGACTTCATCGAGTTCGGCCTGATCCCCGAGTTCGTCGGCCGCCTCCCCGTCGTCGCCTCCCTCGAGGAGCTCACCGAGGACGACCTCGTCCGCATCCTCCGCGAGCCGAGGAACGCGCTCGTGAAGCAGTACCGCAAGCTCTTCCTGCTCGAGGGCATCGACCTTTCGTTCGACGACGGCGCCGTCCGCGCCATCGCCCGCGAGGCGCTCGCGCGCAAGACGGGCGCCCGCGGCCTCCGCGCCATCATGGAGGAGCTGATGACCGACCTCATGTTCGAGGTCGGAACCTCCGGCAAGGCCCCGCCGCCCTCGAAGCGCCGCGCCCTCGTCGTCACCGAGGAGCTCGTCCGCGCCGGCCTCGAGCGCCGCGGCAACCTCGCCGCCGCCCTCGCGCCCGCCCCGGCCCCCCGCCGCCGCGCCGCCGCCGCCCCGGATTCCGCCGCCGCCCCGGCCCTCCCCCCGGACCGCGACGCCGACTTCGCCCTCTCCTCCGAACCGCCCCCCGCGCCCTCCCTCTAGCGCGCGGCCCGGAATCCGGCCCCAAGGGACGGCACGGCCCCGTTCCGCGCCGTCCCGCGGCCATGGAAACCGGAGTACCGCCCGAACGCGGGCGGTTCCGCCGGGGCGCCTAGCCTACTCCTCGATGCCGAGGCAGACCGGCGCGGCGCCGCTCGCGGCGCCGGCCGCGATCTCCGCCAGCGCCGCGTCCATGTCCGCGCGGCGTGCCTCGTGGGTGATCACGATCACCTGCGCGAAACCGTCGGACGCCGCCCCGCGCTGCACCGCCGAGCGGATCGAGACGCCGTGGCGCGCGAACGCGCCCGTGGCCGCCGCGAGGGATCCCGGCTCGTCCTTGAGCGAGAGCCGCGCGTAGAACCGCGAGACGCACTCGCCGAGCGGCTTCACGCGCACGGGCGCCGCCGCCCGCGGGACGGCCACCGCCCGGTGCGTGCCGGCCGCGAGGTTGCGCGCCGCCTCGGCGATGTCGCCGATCACCGTCGCGGCTGTCGGCAGGCGCCCGGCGCCACGGCCGTAGTACAGCGTCCAGTCGTCCAGGTCGCTCTTCACCATCGCGGCGTTGAAGACGCCGGAGACCGAGCCGAGCATCCCGTCGGCCGGCACCAGCGTCGGCGCCACGCGCAGCTCCAGCCCGTCCGGCGAGTGCTTCACGATCGCCAGCAGCTTGATCCGGTAGCCCAGCTCCCGCGCCTGCGCGATGTCCGCCGCGCCCACGGCGCCGCGGATGCCCTGGACCGGCAGCGCGTGGACGTCCGGCGCGATGCCGTACGCCAGCGCCGCGAGGATCGCCGCCTTGTGCAGCGTGTCGAAGCCGTCCACGTCGAGCGTCGGGTTCGCCTCCGCGAAGCCGAGCCGCTGCGCGTCGGCCAGCACCTCCTCGAAGGGCCGCCCCTCGCGCTCCATCGCCGTGAGGATGTAGTTGCAGGTGCCGTTGAGGATGCCGTAGATCGTCTCGATCCTCGTGCCCGCCAGACCGTCGCGCAGCGAGCGGATGATCGGGATGCCGCCGCCCACCGACGCGCCGAAGAAGAGGTCGACCCCCCTCTCCGCCGCCAGCGCGAAGAGCGGCGCGCCCGCCTCGGCCAGCAGCTTCTTGTTCGCCGTGACCACAGGCTTGCCGGCGCGGAGCGCCTCCTCGACGAACGTCCGCGCGACGCCGGTCCCGCCGATGAGCTCCACGACGACCTGCACGGCGGGGTCGTGGATCGCGGCCTTCGCGTCCGCCGTCAGGACGCCCTCCGGCAGCGCGACGCCGCGGTCGGTCGTCGTGTCGAGGTCGGCCACCCGGCGAAGCTCCAGGTCGAGGCCCGTGCGCTCGCGCAGCACCTCGCGGTTCGCGAGGAGCCCCTGCGCGACGCCCGCGCCCACCGTGCCGAATCCCAGAATGCCAACGCCGATCGTGTCCATGGTTTCCTGTCCTGTCGTAGAAGTGCGTGAAACGGCGGGGATTCTACCGCATTTCACCGATTCCGTCCACCCCCCGAGAACGTCAACGTCGACTCCACACGATCGTGGCGGGGTGCGGCGC
>CAMOEO010000046.1 GCA_946612175.1 uncultured Verrucomicrobiota bacterium | reverse complement strand
CGCTGGACCCTCCTCGCCCCGGCCGGAGGAACGCTTTCGATGTGGATCCGCCCCGATCCCACGCCCCGGCCCCAGCGCCTCCTCTGCGACCACGAGGAATTCAAGCGCTTCGGGATCCTCCTCTCCGCGGACGGTCGTATCGAGGCCGAGATCTCCGACGGAACCGGCGAGACGCACCGCCTCTCCGGCCCCGTCGTCCGCACCGACCGCTTCTCCCACGTCGTCTTCGCGTTCTCCCCCGACCGCGCCTCCCTCTGGCTCGACGGAACCGAGGTCGCGTCCTGCCCGATCGCGAAAGGGCTCGCGCTTCCCTCGCACCTGCTCCGACTCGACACCGACGGACACGACCCCCCGTCCTGCACGTTCGACGAGATCTCCGTCTGGAACCGTCCGCTGCCCCCCGACCGCATCGCCGCGCTCCACGCCGTCCGCGGCGACCTCGCCGCCTCCCTCGAGCCCGTCCGCTTCCTCCGCCACCGCGCCGCCGCCGCCGCGCTCCGCGCCTTTCTCGTCGCGCGGCGCGTCCTCGCCCGGCTCCTGCCCTCCCGCGGCGGACCGGCGCGCCTCCGCGACGACCTTCCCGCCCTCGACCTCTTCCTCTCCAAGGCCGACGAGCGCCACCTGCTCCACGCCCACGAATCCTCCCTCCTCAACGGGTTCCTCACCCGCTCCGCCGCCCGCCCCCGCGCCCTCTCCGCCACCTTCCGCTCCCGCGCCTTCCGCGCCGAGGCGTCGCTCGACGACGTCTACGGCGGCGCCGTCGAGGCCCGCCGCCCGGCCTTCCTCCTCCGGGCCGCCCCCGGGCTCCTCGCCCCCGGCTCCGGCCTCGCCCGGCTCTATCCGCCCGAACTCCACGCCGTGCTCCATCCCGACGCCCCCCTCCCGCTTCCGCTCTCCTCCGCGCGCCACGTCCGGCTCTTCGTGGACGGGGACTTCCGCGGCCTCTACGTCCTCGAGCCCTTCGACCGCGTGGGAAGCGCCTGGTTCGCCATCGGAAGGGCCACGTCCTTCGTCCGCCCCGTCGCGCTCTTCCGCGACGGACAGCCGACGCGCCCGGCGCCCGGCGCCCCCCTTCCGCGGGAGGAGGAGGACGCGGCCTTCGCCCGCGCCGTCTCCCTCGCGCGCTCCGACCCGTTCTTCCCGTGGAGCGCGACCGAGGCGAACTGGCGCGCGAAATCCCACCGGCGCGACCGCCGTTCGGCCGAGTTCGCCGCCCCCGCCCTCGACGCGCTCGACCTCAAGGGCGAAAACCCCTCCCCCCTCTACGTCGTCTCCGACCTCGATCTCTCCGCCGCCCCGTCCGACACCGTCTGGCGCAGCTCCGCCCCCGACCTGCTCTCCGCCGACGGCCGCGTCTCCCGCCCCGTCGGCAACACCCCCGCCGAGGCCGTCCTCTCCGCAACCTTCCCCGGCGGAGCCACCCGCTCGTTCCGATTCCGCGTCATGCCCGACGCCCCGCGCCTCCCCGCCCTCGACCTGCATGTCGGGGAGCCCCTCCGCAAGGACCGCCGCCGCGACTTCACCTGCCGCCGCTACCCCGCCGGCGGCGGCCCGCCCGAATGGATCTCCGGCACCGCCGCGCGCGGCGGCGGCATCCGCCACCGCGGCAACACCAGCTACATCAAGGGGGCCAAGCGCTCCCTCACCCTCAAGTTCGACCTTCCCGTCCCCTGGGCCGGCCCCTCCGCCCGCCACCTGCTCCTGCTCTCGGGCTACGCCGACCCCACTCGTCTGCGCAACCGGCTCTCCTTCGACGCCTTCGAGACGCTCCGCTCCGGCTCGGGCGCCCGCGCCCCCGCCGAGGGCCGCGACGCCGTCCCCGTCTCCTGGACCGAGGTCTTCGTCAACGGCGAGTACGCCGGCGTCTGGGAGGCCGTTCCGCGCATGCGCGACCTGCTCGCCGATCGCGCCGCACCGCTCTACAAGGTCAAGGCCCCATCCGCGCTCTGGAAGGCCTCCAACGCCGATATGATCGACCGCGCCGACCCCTCCCCCGACGAGGACGATCCCTACGCCGGGTTCCTCGATCTCGTCCGGGCCTACGGCGCCATGTCCGACGCCGAATTCGCCGTGCGCGCGCCGGCGCTCTTCGACCTCGACAACCTCGCCGACTTCCTCCTGATCGTCAACTTCACCGGCAACGAGGACGGCCGCGTCACCAACCAGTTCGTCGCCCGCCGCCGGTCCGACGGCCGCTGGATCCTCCTGCCGTGGGACTACGACAAGACGTTCCTCCCCGGCCGCTCCGAGCGCGAGCTCCTCTTCAACGACCTCCTCCTGCGCGCCCTTCGCGCCGTCCCCGGCTTCCGCGACCGCGTCGCCGCCCGCTGGCGGGCGGCCCGCACCGGCGCCCTTTCCGACGAGGACCTCCTCCGGAAGATCGACGAGGCCGCCGCCCTCCTCGCCCCCCACATGGAGGAGGAGTACCGCCTCCTCCGGCCCGCCGGATTCGACGGCGACTTCCCCGCCGCCGTCGAGGAGCTCCGGAGCGAGGTCCTCCTCCGCGCCGCCCGGATCGACCGCGAGTTCGGCCGCTAGCACGCGCTACTCGACGAGGGTGACGAGGGCGCAGTCGCCGGGGCCGGGCTTGAGGCCGGCGCCCCAGGTCATGCGGCCGCGGGCGGCGCCGGGGCCGTCGGAATCGAAGAGGACGAGGTTGCAGCCCATCGTGGCGCCGACGGCGGGCGTGAAGCCCGGAATCTCCGCCCACGGGATGCGGAGGTCGTACACGGTCTTCGTCCCCTGCCGCTCGATGGAGACCTCGTAGACGGAGGAGTCCTTGGCGAGCTGGCCGCTCTTCGCGCCGAGCGAGAACGCCGCCGGACGGAACACGGTGCACGCGCCGGAGCCGCCGCCGGGGCTCGCCTTGGAGAGGTACCAGCGGAGCTGGTCGTTCTCCGGGCCGTCGGGCCCCGTGCGCGGGAAGAGGCACAGCGCGATGGCGTCGCCCGCGAGCGTCTCCTCGCCGGTGGCGGAGACGACCGGCCGCGGCGCGAGGGCGTCGTCCTCGACCTCGGCACGGAAGCGCAGCGCCTCGGCGTCCCACGAGAAGAACGCGCGGCCGGCGAGGTTCGTCGGCGTCCACGCGTAGCCGCCCTCGGACTGGATCTGGTTGTCGCACAGGAGCGGCACGGGGCAGTCCGCCTTCGCGCCCTCGCGGCGCGCGAAGCAGACGAAGTCGCTGCCCTTGTAGAGCGAGAGCGAAACGTTGTCGTAGTAGACGGTGCCGCCCTTCTCGCCGTGCGCGACGGGCGTGAGGCCGAGCGAGCGCGTGTCCTCCTTGGTCTCGAACTGCTTGGCGAGGAAACGCCAGTAGCCGGTGCCGGACATCGGCGTGGAGAAGATGCGCGGCATCGTCCACTTGCGGGCGCCGCCGCCCGCCAGCGATTCGTCGACGTTGGAGCCGGCGCCCATCCGGTCGCTCCACACCCACGCGGTGTAGAGGTAGGTCGCGCCGGGGACGGGAATCGCCACGCCCTGCGAGGCGTGCTGGTAGGCGCCGCTGCCCTGGCCGGTCATCCGGAGCGCGCGGTTGCCGGGTTCGCCGGGAACCTCCTCGAGCGTGGCGTTGCCGGCCCAGTTCGCGGGCTTGCCGCCGACCGTGCCCTCGGACATGTCGCCGTTGCGGAGCAGGTTGCCGATCGAGGTCGGGTCGACGACGGTGAGCCGGCAGGGCTGCACGACGGACGGCAGGCCCGCGGACGCGACGGTGAAGGCGAGGTCCGCCGATGCGGGGACCTTGCCCGCGGGGCGGAGCGGGAACTCCGCCACGCGGCGCTCGCCGGGAGCGAGCGCGAACGACATCGGCTTCGAGTCGGCCCAGTCGAGCGCGCCGCACGCGACGGTGAACGTCCGCTTCGCGTGGTAGGGGTTGTAGAGGCGCAGCGGGACGGGCAATGCCTCGCCGCCGGCCGTCACGGCGCAGGGCGGGAGCGGCACGGGCACGGCGGAGGAGCCGGGCAGCAGGACCGTGTGCATCGCGAGCTGGGCGAGGTCCGCACCCTCGACGATCACCGGCATGTCGCCCGCGAAGAAGGAGCCGTTCTCGGCGACGGTTATGTTGCCCTGGAAGTCGGTGACGTGGAGATGCCCCGTCGCGGGGAGCGTCAGGAGTTTTCCCTTTTTCGTCGGGTCGCGCCTGAAGCCCGTCGCCTTGCCGGTCGTGCCGAACGTCGCCGCGCCGTCGGCGCCGGGGGCGCGAACGATGGCGATCGACCCCGGACCGGCGCGGTCGCTCTCCGTCTCGAACAGGTGCACGGTCGTGTCGCCGTCGAGGAAGAACTTGCCGATCGGGCGCGCGTAGGCGAGCTTGCCCTGAAGAACGGCGAGCGTGACGGCGACCGGCCGCGGCGTATGGTCGTCGATGAGGTAGGTCCAGTTGCCGGTGACCTGCGGACCGCCGCCGAAGTAGGTGATGAACGCCGTGCCGGCGCAGAGCTCGTCGGGCCACTTGGTGAGCACGTGCAGGCACTGGAAAAGGCTGCGGCCGAGCATCATCTCGGCGCCCATCTCCCAGGTGGAGAAGCCGGTGGCGTTCTCGTTGTCGGCGACGAGGACGCTCTTGATCCCGCGCGCCTCGAGGTCGCGCTTCGCGGCCACGATGCCGGCGAAGTCCTGGTAGTGGACGGGCAGGAAGTCGATGTACTTCTCGACGCCGGCGTTCAGGAGGTCGGTGCGGAAGTTGCGCGGCCAGAGGCCGCCCGCGAGCTGGATCTTGAGGTTCGGATCGACCGCGCGCGCGGCCTCGGTGCCGGCCTTGCAGATGCCGAGATAGGTCGCGACGGGGTCCTCGCACTTGCTGCCGGGGACGATCTCGTTGAGCCACTCCCAGCCCCAGAGCCGGCCCTTGTAGCGGCGCGAGAGGGTGCCGACGGCCTTCGCCCAGGCGTTCGTGTCCAGCGGCGCCGGCTCGAAGGAGAAGTTGTGCATCCCGACGGGCAGCGCCCACGTCGGCGCCCCCTGCAGGCTGATCCAGGGCTTCAGGCCGGCGTCGGCGTTCGCGCGGATCGTGCGGTCGAGACCGTCGAGGCGCCAGACGTCCGGCAGCGGCTGCAGGCCCCGCCACGCGGTGAAGTGGCGGACGTAGGTGAAGCCGAGGTCGGCGGCGAGGCGCGAGGCCGCGGCCGAGCCGATGTCCGTCGCGCCGAAGGGCGTCGGGACGCCGGGCTTGCGCCGGAACTTCGGGTAGGTCGCGAAGACGCAGAAGTCCTCGGGGTTGTCGCCGGCCTTCACCGTGACGGAGAACGTGCCGCGTTTATCGAACCCCGGCAGGTCGAAGGGGGTCGTGCCGCGGTCGGCGGGCGCGACGGCGAAGGTCTTCTCGGCGACGATCTCGCCGAAGACGTCGCGCACCGTCGCGGTGGCGCTCGCCGTGCCCTTCTTGACCTTGTTGCCCCAGTGGATCGTGAAGGAGGGCGTCTGCCCGTACTCGACCATGCCGAAGTCGGCGTCAGGCTCGACGTAGAAGAACTTGGAGTAGGGCTTGAAGTTCACCGCACCGCCGCGCCAGTCCCAGGGCCACGGGTCGCCGTCGGGCGCGATGAACTGGACGAGGAAGAAGCAGCTCGTGCGGCGCGCGCCGGGGAAGGTCCAGGAGAACTCCACCTCGCCGTCGCCGGGCTCGATCTCCTTCGTCTGGATGCCGAAGCCGGGGATGCCGACGTGCTTGCGCTTCGGGTTCACGACGCCGTCGGGATTGTCGATCCACGGGCCGAGCGGGCGGATGCTGATCTTCGTCTTCCCGGGACCCCAGGTCTCGGACGGATCGAGGCGATAGCGGACCTTCACCGTCGCGACGTCGCCGGGATACTGGACGGTCGGCGCCTCGCCCGCGACCCAGAGCGCGCTCTTCTTGAACGTGATGGAGCTCGGGCGGATTGGATAGGCGGGCTGGCCGATGTCGACGTTGACGTAGCCGGCGTGCGTGTGCTTGTTCCAGTCGCCGCCGGGCGCGAGGAAGACGTTGAGCCCCGCGCGGACGGCGACGCCGACCATCTCGGGCTTCATCTTCTTGTTCGAGTGGCGGAAGACGAGCGGCTTGCCGACGACGGCGTCGAGCGGCTTGTGCCACGACACCATGCCGCCGAAGCCGTCCTTCTTGAACCACTGCATGTGGACGTTGGCCTGCGTGCCTTTCGGGATGCCGGCGCCCTCCTTGAGCGTGACGGTCACCTCGAACGGCCCGCCGGGCGTCCAGACCTCGGGCGCATCGACCGTGCACCAGTCCAGTTCGGTCGTTTTCGCGGAGGCGGTGATCGCGGCCGCGGCGAAGAGCGCGGCGGCGATGGGAATGCGAAGGAGCATGCGTTTCATGGCGTGTTGGTCCTTTCGGTGGTGTTTGTGATGTGGAATGATTATGATGCGGGATGCGGATTTACGGACGGCAGGCCTCGAGCACGAGGACCCAGTCCGTGAGTTCGCCCGGCGTGGGGGGCGTGAAGGTTTGCGGACGGGCGGTGGGCAGATCGCCGGCGGAGGAGAACGCCCCCGTGCGCGGATCCATCCAGCGCGCCCGGCAGCGCGGAGCGCGGAGACCGTCCAGCCGGACCGTGAACGGGATCCCCGCCGGGGCGTAGACGAGAAGGTAGGCGCCCTCCTCGTCGCGCGTTGCCGCGAAGCGCCGGATTCCCGCCCCGGGAACCGCCGAGGGCATCGGTTCGGGGAGCAGCACGCCGTCGTCCGGAATCCGCGTGAAGTAGGGCAGAGACTCCAGCAGCCGCCGCGCGTGGACCATCTGCCGCGCCCCGGGCGCGTGCAGCGCCTCCTGCCACGGGACCAGCGGCCGATTGTGGGGCGGGCGTTTCGCCGGGTCCCACATCTGCCAGACCGAATGGTGCCCGTAGGCGTGGCCGCAGGCGCCGCCGAACAGGTCCCAGTACAGGGCCCGGCGCACGTCGGCCGCCACGCTGTGGCCGTTCGCGTCGGCGTCGAACGAGATCGGATGCCCCTCGTAGAGCGGCTCGCCGTCGAGGACGGGCTTGACCGGCGTCCGCCGGTAGTCCGCCAGCGTGGCGGCGTAGCGGGCGTGCTGCGGCTCGTGTCCGTTCTGCCGCATGTTGAAGTCCAGCCAGGGCGCCTCGTGGAACCACTCCGCGGAGCCCCGCCCTCCCGTCGGATGGAAGGTCATGAGGTGCGCGCCGCCGTCGCCTTCGCGCAGGCCCGCCGCCATGGCCTCGACGACGGCCCGGTGCGCCTCCGTCTCCACGGGACGGTCGCCGCCGAGGATCCAGACGAGCCCGGCGTCGCGGTAGCGGCGCCCGAGCCAGAGGCCGTAGGCGCGGGCGTTTTCCGGCGTGAACACCTCGGGGCCCTTGCCCCAGGCCCGGTTCCACTTGTCCCCCCAGGTCGGGAGCGCCCCGACGACGAGACCGAGTTCGTTGGCCGTGCGGACGATTCCGTCGACGTGGTCCCAGTACCCGCCCTCCGAATCGTCCGGCGTCGCCGGGTTCTCGTCCCGCAGCGGGAGCCGACCGTAGGCGTTGGGCTCCCGCAGCCCGTCGAACTCGGCCAGCATGACGGCCTGGACGACGGTGAACCCTTGGGCGGCGCGCGTTTCCAGATAGGTCCGCGCCTCCTCGCGGGTGCAGCGGTGGAACAGCTCCCAGGCCGTGTCGGCGAGGTAGAAGAACGGGCGTCCGTCGGCGTACCGGAGGAAGCGGTGGTTGGGGGAGACTTCGAGTTTCATGAAGAGGGGTCCGTCCTTTCTTCAGTCCGCCGCGACGGCGAAATGCCAGAGCGCGGCGAAGGGTTTTTCGGCGGCCGCGACGCGGAACGGCGCGCCGTCCGGGCCGGCGGGGACGATGCGCTCCTCGCCGGTGTCGTCGTCCGTGAAGCGGTAGCGCCCCGCGGGCAGCGGGAGCGCGAGCGGCAGTTCGTCCTTCGGGCAGTCCTGCCGGAAGAAGGCCAGCAGGGCGCCGCGCCCGAGGTCGGCGCGCCAGAACGCGTAGGCGACGGCGCCGTCCGTGGCGGTGTCGCACCCGGTGAGCGGGAAGAAGTCGCCGCAGAGCAGCGGCCTCACGCGCCGCCAGGCGTCCAGCATCCGGCGGTGCCATTCGACGGGGTAGCCGGGCTCGGGCGCCGTCCGCCCCTCGCCGTAGCCGGTGTTGTGGAAGAGCCCGAAGGGCATGCCGCCGTAGATTGAGCTGCGGAAACCGTAGGTGCCGCCGGGACGCACCGGCGCGCCGCCGCCCACGAGCGGGATGAAATGGCCGAGGCCCCAGTTGCCGACCTGCGAGCCGAGCGGATCGGCGTCGGGCGGGCAGTTGAAGTCGGAGCGCCACAGCACGTAGGAGCGGCTCAGGGTCTCCAGATCGACGCGGCTCCCGCCGCCGCCGCAGTTGTCGATGAGGAGTCCCGGGATCCGCGCGCGGTAGCCGTCCCAGATTTCGTAGAGCGCCTCGACCGAGCGAATCTCCGCGATGCCTTCGCGGTCCGGCGCGTCCTCGCCGGCGTAGGGCAGGCAGGTGTCCTCCCGGTAGCCCGCCATGCCGTTGCGGACGAGCGTGCCCCCGATCGTGTCCGTGAGCCACTTCCGGGCCTCGGGGATCGCCACGTTGATCCGGCCCACGCGGGTCGGCCGCTTGCAGAGGCCGATGCCGTGGGGCTCGCCGAGCGGGCCGCTCCACTCGGGATGGTCCTTCATCCAGCCGACGCCCTCGTTGCCGACGTAGGCGTGGAACCACAGGAGCGGCTTCATGCCGGCGGCGCGGGCCGCGTCCGCGACCTCCTTCAGCCCGTTGGGATAGACGCGGCGGTTCTCCGACCAGTCGCCCGTGTTGTAGGCCCAGTCCTCGGTGAGGAAGTTCTGGTACTCTTCCGTCTCGTGGTCGGGCCCGTGCCAGCCCGCGTCGATCCAGTAGTAGTCGAAGCGCAGGCCGTTCTCCTCGATGAAGCGGATGTACGCGAGGTGGTTCGCGGCCTTCATGCCGCCCCACGCGGGGACGCAGACCGGGGGGAAGGGCTCGCCGTTTTCGTCCGCGGGGATGTGGTGCAGCACGAGGTGCCGGCGGCACATGTTCTGCGCCCGGAGCCGGTCGCCCTCCCAGAACAGCATCAGGATGCGCGGCTGGCGGACCTTTTCTCCGGGGTGCAGGATGAAATGCGTCTTCCTCATGCCCGCCGCGACGCGGACGGTCCCGTCCGCCGCCGGCGCGCAGGACACGGACCACACGCCCGTCCAGCCCAGGGCGAGGACGAAGCCGGAATCCGCCCCGCAGGCGACATTGAAGAAGGGCGTCAGGGACCGGGAGCCGAGGCTCGCGTACGTCGCCTCCGCGAGCGGCGCCTCGCGGTAGAGGAAGTCGTCCGCCCGGCCCTGGGTGCCGTTCAGCGTGCCGATCCAGGCGCCGTCCGCCATCGGGCCGCGCCAGTCCAGCGCCCGGATGTCCTCGATGACGGGCGTGTCGGCGGCGCCGGTGTTTTCGAAGCGCGGCGTCCACTCCACCGCCGAGCTGTCCTCGCCGTAGAGCGAAACCTCCAGCGTGACCCTGAGCCCCGTGGCGGGGTGCAGGAACGCATGATCGCCCGTCCGCACGAACCCCTCGGGGAAGGGCTTCCCGCCGTAGACGAAGGAGAACGGCGGGTCGTCGGCGATGCGGACGGCCGCGGCGTGCTCGGTGGCGCTGGCGAAATTTCGGTCCGGTGTGGGGGCGGGCATGGCGTGCAATTCTAGCACGCGGAGCGGGCGGAGTAAAGCAAGCGCGCGCCGTTTCCGGCGTCGCGCGGCGTGTCTGCTCGGAACTCTATTCCTGCGGCATCGCGACCTTCACCCGGAAGAACCGGCTCGTCGCGTTCGTCGGTCCCCAACCGTCGCCGAGGCGCTCCTGCCCTTCCACCGTGTAGACGCGCTCGTTCCTCGTGCCGCCCTCGTTCAGGTCGGGCGACCACTTCACGACGGGGACGCCGTTCTCGATCTCGATTCTCGCCTCGAACCGCGCCGTCGCGTTCGTCGGGCTGATCCCGGCGACATAGCACTCCCAGACCTTGTTCACCCCGTTGGCGGCTTGCGCTTCCGCGGCGCGGGCCGCGTCGCCGCCGGCTGCAACGACGAAATCCGCTGCGTTCTCGTCGAGCCAGGAAACCGGGATGCCCACGCCTTCCACGACGACGCTGGCCGGTCGCGACGGCGTCCACGACACGCAGTCGATGTAGGCGCAGTCGGAGACCGTCGCCGCCGTCCCGCCGTTCCAGTATTCGAACACGACGACGTGCGTGCCGTCTCCTTCGATTTCAAGCGAGGCGTCCGACCAGTCGGACGCGCCTTCGAGATAGACGTCCTCGTCATAGAGATCCCTGTTGTCGAGATACACCTCGACGCCGGCGGTTCCCGCCACGTCGGCCTTCCATTTCCACGAGAGCGTTCCCGGTCCTTCGACGGTCGTCGCGAGCCGGCTGACGGAGGCGCCGGACACGGCGCCGCTCTTCGCGGCGTCCGCGCCGTCGGCCGACACGTCGGTCTGCGGCGTCCACGGCGCGTCGCCCTCCGTCGACCAGACGAGATTCGTCGCGTCGAGCGCGTCTTCGAGAGTGAAGGGCGACCACCGGACGTTGTCGAGAAACGCCGCGTCCTCGCCGCCGGTCGCGCCCGATCCTTTCTCGTAGACCCAGCGCAGATCGTGCGAGCCGTCGCCCAGAACGAACGTTTCGGTCGACCATTCCGTGGAACGGGTGATGGTTTTCTCCGTTTCCCCGTCCAGAAGGAATCTGGCGTAATGGCCCCTGGCGCTTGAGATCCTCCAGTCGAACGAGAGCGTCCCGGGACCTTCCACCGAAGCTTCGACGGCGGCGACGGAATTCGCGGACAAAGGTCCGCTCCGAAGACTGTAGCCGTCGTCGGCCGTTTCGTCCGGACGGATTTGCCACCGTCCCTCATCCATCGGAGAACACCACGCCGGAGACACGTCTCCGATTTCCACCAGGGCGGAAAGCGAGAGCACGGCGATCGAAACCGAAACGCTCCTCGGCCCGGACACGGGAATCGACAGCGTCCGGCCGTCAAGGTCGACGACGACGTCGCCGGAATCCGGACCCGGGGACCAGCTTTCAAAACGGCGGAAGTCGTTGTCTCCCGCAAGCGGGACAACGAGAGCGTCCCCATCCTCGCACCATCCCGTTCCCGAAAGGACCGAGCCGTCGTCGAAAACGACGGTCCAGTCGACGCGCTTCTCCGTCCGCCACAGCCAACGGATGTTCGAATTCATTTCGATCCGGAACGTCACGTTCGTTCCGGTGCCGCTTGCCGGAACGCTCCCCGTCCCCTCCCAGCCGCGGCAGACGAACCGGGTCGAACCGCCGTTGCCGGTCACCGTGGGGCCGGCGGAGCAGGAGACCACTTCGTTCAGGACCATCGGATGGTCCCCAACGCGAGGAACCGGCGTCCCGGAATCGGAATAGATTCCCAGCCGGACCGTGTTGTAGAACGAAACAACGCAACCTTCGGGAATCCCCATGGAGTCGGTGTTTCCGGAAAACCGCGACGGAAGCGACAGTCTCGCCAACCCCGTGCAACCGGAAAAAGCGGAGCTTTCGATCGTCGCCACGTCGCCGGGAATGAACAGTTCCTCGATCCAGCAGCAATTGCGGAACACATCGAACCCGATGCTCGTCACGCTGTCCGGGATCGTGACCGACCTCAATCCGGAACAATTGCGGAACGCATCGTTCCCGATGCTCTTCACGCTGTCCGGAATCGTGACCGACGTCAGCCCGGAACAATCGTAGAACGCATAGTTTCCGATTCTCGTCACGCCGTCCGGAATGACAAGGTCCGTGATTTCTTCGCCGTCCAGAAACAGGTGATGAGCGTAGTAGCACGGATTGGAATCAGAATAGCTGAACGCGATGTCGCACCACGCCGCCAAATCGGAAATGTGGACTTCCGTCAAGCCGTGGCAACCGTCAAACGCAGAGAACCCGATGCTCGTCACGCTGTCCGGAATCGTGATCGACGTCAGCCCGGAACAATGGTAGAACGAAGAGTACCCGATGCTCGTCACACTGTCAGGAATCGTGACCGAGGTCAGTCCGGAACAATTGCAGAACGAAGAGTCCCCGATGATCGTCGAACCTTGTGCGACGGTCGCATTGGTAATTGACCTATAGGAAGCCGGGAAGATGGTCGACATCTGGAATCTTCCGGGAAGGACAACGCTTTTGATTGCGGAACAACCGGAGAACGCAGATTGTTCGATATTTGTTACGCTGTTCGGAATCGTGACCGACGTCAGCCCCGAACAATTGTGGAACGCATTGCTTCCGATGCTCGTGGAACCTGGTGCGATTGTCGCATCGGCAATTGAACGATATGACCCTTTATCCCAAAAGATTGTTGACATCTCGAATCGTCCGGGAAGGACAACGCTTTTGATTGTGGAACAACCGGAGAACGCATACCTCCCGATGCTCGTCACGCTGTCCGGAATCGTGACCGAGGTTAGTCTGGAACAACCATAAAATGCATAATCTCTGATGCTCGTGGAACCTGGTGCGACTGTCGCATTGGTAATTGACCTATAGGAAGAGGGAAAGATGGTCGACATCTGGAACGGGCCGGGAAGGACAACGCTTTTGATTGTGGAACACCCGGAGAACGCATACCTCCCGATGCTCGTCACGCTGTCCGGAATCGTGACCGAGGTTAGTCTGGAACAACCATAAAATGCATAATCTCTGATGCTCGTGGAACCTGGTGCGACTGTCGCATTGGTAATTGACCTATAGGAAGAGGGAAAGATGGTCGACATCTGGAACGGGCCGGGAAGGACAACGCTTTTGATTGTGGAACACCCGGAGAACGCAGATTGTTCGATGCTCGTCACACTTTCCGGAATCGTGA
>CAMOEO010000045.1 GCA_946612175.1 uncultured Verrucomicrobiota bacterium | reverse complement strand
CGCGCGCCGGGCAGCCGCGGCTGGCTCGCGGAGAATGCGCCCGAACTCCTGCCACACTACAAGGCGCTGATGTCGTACAAGCGCCTCGCAGAGCGCTTCCGCCTCGCCTGCGGGCTCGACGAGCCTGGCACTGCCGAAGAGCTGCTCGCAATCCGCGCGCCAGGCCGTCCAGCGCCCACCCGTGCCCGCCGCGCCGCGCTCGCGAAGCCCCGACGGGAGGCCGCGGCGCTCCTCGCCGCACTGCCGCGACCGACCCTCCGCGCGCTCGACGACGAACTGCACCGACGCCTCGGCCTCGTCCGCCGCCGTCGCGGCCCGCGGCGACGCTCCGCCTCCGCCTGACGCCGCCCGCTACGGCCGGCCGAAGACCGCGATCACGGCATCCGGACCGACGCCGGCGACGCGGACAATCTTCTCGCGCGAGGCCTCGCCCGCGACAAGCGTCGCGGCCCGTCGCGGAAGCCCGAGCGCCTCCGCTACGAACTCGCAGACGGCCCGGTTCGCCCGGCCGTCGACGGGCGGCGCCTGGACGCGGACCTTCAGCGCCGCGCCCTGGAACCCGCACGCCTCGGTCTTCGTCGCGCGCGGCGCGACGTGCAGCGCGATGCGCACCCCGTCCCCGTCGGGCACGACATACGCCGGCGCGGCGACGGCACCCGCCGCCCCGCTTCCGCCGGCCTCTGGCCGGCCTCGTCCGTGTTTCGTTCCCATGCCCGCCATTCTAGCCGAAAGCCCCGTCGAAGGGAAGCACCCTTGCGCCGCCCGCCCGCATCTGCTAGAATCGCGCGCCGATCTCCCTCCCCGACCGGAGAGGGTCGGACCCTCCCCAAACGAATCCCGAATCCCCCACGCCATGGACTTCCTCGTCGAAACCTCCGCCCGCCACATCCACCTCACCGACGCCGCCATCGAGACCCTCTACGGCCCCGGCGCGAAGCTCGAGGTCAAGAAGATGCTCTCGCAGCCCGGCCAGTTCGCCTGCACGAACGACAAGATCAAGCTCTGCGGCCCCAAGGGCGAGCTCATGGTGAGCGTCCTCGGCCCGGCCCGCAAGGCCTGCCAGGTCGAGCTCTCCTTCACCGACGCCCGCGCGCTCGGCCTCAAGGGCGTCCCGGTCCGCGAGAGCGGCGACGTCGCCGGCACGCCCGGCATCAAGCTCGTCGGCCCCGCGGGCGAGATGGACCTCGCGGAGGGCTGCATCATCGCCAAGCGCCACATCCACATGACGCCCGCCGACGCCGCCGCGTTCGGCGTCGCGAACGGCCAGATCGTCTCCGTCAAGGTCGACAACGGCCAGGGCCGCGCGACCATCTTCGGCGACACCGTGGTCCGCGTCTCCGACAAGTTCGCGCTCGCGATGCACATCGACACCGACGAGTGCAACGCGGCCGCCGCCTTCGGCGAGGTCCGCGGCACGATCGTCTGATCCCCCCGCCCGCCATGCTTCGCATCGCCCTCCCCAACAAGGGTTCCCTCTCCGAAGGCGCCGTCTCGATCGTCTCCGAGGCCGGCTACGCCTGCGGCCGCGCCGCCAAGGAGCTCGCGAAGCTCGACGCCGCCAACGACGTCGAGTTCTTCTTCCTGCGCCCCCGCGACATCGCGGTCTACGTCTCGCGCGGCGTCATCGACCTCGGCATCACCGGACGCGACCTCAACGAGGACGCCGCCGAGCCCGCCCTCGAGGTGCTCCCGCTCGGCTTCGGGAAGTCCTCGTTCCGCTACGCCGTCCCGGAGGGCAGCGACCTCACGCCCGACGGCCTCGGCGGCCGCCGCATCGCCTGCTCCTACAAGAACATCGTCGAGCGCGACCTCGCCCGCCGCGGCCTCTCCGCGACGGTCGTCCGCGTCGACGGCGCCGTCGAGATCTCGATCCGTCTCGGCGTCGCCGACGCCGTGGCCGACGTCGTCGAGAGCGGCCAGACCCTCCGCCAGGCCGGGCTCAAGGTCGTCGGGGAGCCCGTGATGCAGAGCGAGGCGATCGTCGTCGCGCGCGACGAGGCCACCGCCTCGCTCCCGCAGGCCGTGACGTTCCTCCACCGCCTCAAGGGCATCGTCGTCGCCCGCGCCTACGAGATGCTCGAATACGACATTCCCCGCGCCGCGCTCGAGCAGGCCGTCGTCCTCACGCCCGGCATCGAGTCGCCGACCGTCGCCCCGCTCAACGACCCCGAGTGGGCCGCCGTCAAGGCCCTGTGCCTCCGCAAGGGCATCAACGAGACGATGGACAAGCTCGAGGCCCTTGGCGCCAAGGGCATCGTCGCCACGCCCATCCGCGCCGCCCGCATCTAGCCGCCGCGCGTCCCGCCCGCCCCGCCCCGCTCCCCTTCGCATCCGCGACCTTCCCCGCATGAACGACCCCGCCCCCCTCGTCGGACTCGTCATGGGCTCCGACTCCGACTGGCCCCTCGTCTCCAAGGCCCACGAAACCCTCGACGAGCTTGGCATTCCCCACGAAGTGCGCGTCATGTCCGCGCACCGCACCCCCGACCTCGCCCACGACTACTCGGCCACGGCCGAGGAGCGCGGGCTCCGGGTGATCCTCGCCGCCGCCGGCGGCGCCGCCCATCTGGCCGGCGTCCTCGCGGCCGGAACGACCCTCCCCGTCATCGGCATCCCCGTCCCCGGCGGCTCCCTCGGCGGCCTCGAGGCGCTGCTGGCGACCGTCCAGATGCCCTCCGGCATCCCGGTCGCGACCGTCGCGCTCTCCTCCGCCGGCCCCGCCAACGCCGCGATCCTCGCCGCCGAGATCCTCGCGCTCTCCGATCCCGCGCTCCGCGAACGGCTCCACGCCCGCAAGCGCCGCCTCCACGACAAGGTCGTCGCGGCGGACGCCGCGCTCCGGGCCCGGCTCTAGCCCGTCTCCTCCGCCCACCCCGCGCCGGGGCGCCGCCCCCCCTCGCGGCGCCTCCCGTCCCGTGCCATGCCTCCGCCCCTCCCGCACTTCCCGCGCCTTTCCCTCCGCGCCCTCGGGCAGGACCTCGAGGTGCTGTGGTCGCCCGTGCCGCACCTGACGCCCCCCGCCGTCCGCGTCCTCGACCACCGCCCCGCCGCCCCGCGCCTCACGATCCAGTATCGCGAGACGCCCGAACCCGGCGCCGACGAGGCGCGCGCCGCGCTGCTCGACTTCCTCCGCCGCGAGGCCGCCCGCGCCTTCCCGCCCGCCCTCTTCGCGCTCGCCGACGAGACCGGCATCGCCCGCCCCTCCCGCGTCCGGCTCGGGCTCACCCGCACCCGCTGGGCCTCGCGCTCCGCGTCCGGGACGATCTCCTGCTCGCTGCTGCTGCTGTTCCTGCCGCCCGCGCTCTTCCGCCACATCCTCCTGCACGAGCTCTGCCACACCGAGCACATGGACCACGGCCCCGGCTTCCACGCCCGCCTCGCGCGCCTCGACCCCGACGCCCGCACCCACGCCGCCGCCCTCCGCTCCGCAGACCGCGACTACCTCCCGCGCTGGCTCCTCGGCGCCCCCGCCTGACCCCGACCCCCGCCGGGCGCCGGGCTACCAGCGGAAGTAGCGGTAGGGGTCGTCGTCCGCGACGGGGGCGTCGCGGCGGACGCCGCCGTCGCGGCCAGCCAGGCCGCGACGGCGAGCGACGAGTGACGAGCGACGAGCGACGAGCGACGAGTGACGAGCGACGGGTGGAGCGGCGCGCCTTTCATGCTCGGCATTCTACCAGCAGGCGCGGAGGTCCGTCAAATGGAGGCGGCGCCCGAGTGCGGTTGCGGTCGTGCGCGCGGCGGGGTGGTAGCGGATGACGCGCGGGGCGCCGGGCAGGACCGTGACGAGGTTGTCCGAGAAGCGACCGCGCGGATCGTCCGGGTCGGACAGCCAAGCGAAGAAAGCCGGCGCCTTCGCGGTCAGCTCGACGTCGAACGCGCCCCTCTCTTTCTTCGCGGGCGAGACCTTGCGGATCGCGAGGCCGGCACGCGGCAGGTCGCAGCGCTTCGGGACGTCGAGGAGGATCGTGTTCTCGCTGCGCCAGACGCGTCCGTCCGCGGCGCGGGCTTCGGCTTCGACCGTGAGGAAGTGCGCGGCCGGGTCGACGGCGGGAACGGCGCGCCTGCGGGGCGCCGCGGGGCGTACGGCGTAGGCGCCGGCGGGCGAGAGGTCCGGAAGCGCTGCGGCGACGTCGGCGGGGAGGGCAAGGCGGCGCGAGGCGGCGCGGGGGAGCGTCTCGCGGCAGGTCCACGTGCGGACGGCGGCGCCGTCGGAGAGTCGGCGCAGCGCGAACGTCGTGGTCGCCTTCACGGCGACGGGGAGGTCCCACACGAGGTGCGCCTCGAGCGGCGCGCGCGGGCCCGGGCGGAACGCGGTCGCGAGCAGCGGCGCGTAGAAGCGGCGCGCGGCGTGGTGCAGCGCCTTCCAGCGCCCGCCCCACTCGAGCGAGGCCCAGGAGGCGACGGGCCAGTCGTCGTTGAGCTGCCAGTAGACCGTCCCCATGCAGTGGGGGCGGAGCGAGCGCCAGTATTCGACGCCGGTGCGGATGGCCTCGGCCTGCTGGACCTGCGAGAGGTAGAGCGCGTCGTCGAACCCGCGCGGCATGCGGTAGTAGCGCCCGAACATCCCGAAGATGGCCGCGTTGCCGCGCCAGCACTTCTGGTGCCAGTCCATCGCGGGGGAGTAGAGGTTGAGGTCGCCGTCCTTCTCCGAGGCGAAGGAGCGGACGAGCTCGGGCGACGGGAGCGACTGGTAGCCGAACTCGGAGCAGAAGCGCGGCTGGTGCTCGTAGTAGGCGTCGAAGCCCTGGCCGCCGTGCCACACGGCCCAGTAGTGCGTGTCGCCGGAGCCGAGGTTGCGGTTGTTGTGGCGGAAGTCGCCGGGCGCGGCGCAGGGGGAACTGGGCCAGAAGAGGCGCGTCGGGTCGGCGGCGCGGACCGCGTCGGCGATCGCCTGGTTGAGGATCGCCCAGTGCGCGGTCTCGGCCTCGCGCTGCTCCGGCGCCTTGTGCCCCCAGTCGATGGAGGAGAGGCATTCGTTGTCGCCGCACCAGAGCGCGATGCAGGCGTGATCGCGCAGGCGGCGCACCTGGTAGGCGCACTCTTCGCGGACGTTCGCGAGGAAGTCCGGATGCGACGGGTGCGGCATGCAGGCGAACATCATGTCGTGCCAGAGCAGGAGGCCGAGACGGTCGCACTCGTCGTAGAAGAAGTCGCTCTCGAAGTGGCCGCCGCCCCACACGCGGACCATGTTCATGTTCGCCGCCGCGGCGCTGCGGAGCAGGTCGCCGGCGCGTTCCGCGGTCTCGTGGCGGGGTCGCGCGTCGCACGGGATCCAGTCCGCGCCCTTCGCGAAGACGGGGACGCCGTTCACTCGGATCGCGAAGCGTGCGCCGGCCTTGTCCGGCGTGCGGTCGACCTCGATCCGGCGCAGTCCGATCCCGCGATCGATCCGCACCGCGCCGGCGGAAACGGAGAGCGGGTAGAGCGGCTGCTCGCCGTAGCCGTTCGGCCACCAGAGGCGCGGCCTGGCGACGGCGAACGACGTCTTCAGCTCGAACGGCCCCGGCGCGGCGGGGACGCGCCCGCGCAGCGTGCGCGTCTCGCCGTCGAAGACGACCGTCGCCTCGACCGGTGCGCCGGGGCGCGCGCCCGGGACCGGGACGAAACGCGCCGTGACGCCGACGCGGCACGCGCCGCCGCGGTGCGTCTGGTCGGTCCAGGCGGAGTCGAGCAGCGCGGCGTCGGCGGGAACGAGCTCCACCGCGCCGTAGAGCCCGGAGGCGGGGAGCGAGACGCCCCAGTCCCAGCCGCCCGAGCACTGGCACTTGCGGATGGAGTGGATCGCGGGGACCGAGCTGCCGTTCACCTGGTTCGGGTCGAGCTCCGGCGCGAGCGCGCGGTGCGCCGCCAGCGCCGCGCGGCGCGGCGACCGGATGCGAACCTCGATCTCGTTCGCGCCTTCGCGCAGGAGCTTCCTGACCTCGAAGCGCCAGCGGCGGAACTGGTTGTTCGCCGAGCCGGCGCGGCGGCCGTTCACGAAGACTTCGGCGACCGTGTCGATCGAGTCGAACGACAGGTAGACGGCCTCGTGCGCCAGCAGCGCCGCGGGGACGTCGAAGGAGCGCGAGAAGACCCAGTCCGTGTCGGCGACCCACTGGACCTTGCGCTCGTTGTCGCGCCAGTAGGGATCGGGGATGCGCCCCGCGTCCTGGAGCGCGGAGTAGTTGTCGCCGGGAATGGGGCAGGGGACCGTCTTCTTTTCTTCCGCGGCCCGCAGCCGCCACGTTCCGGCAAGGGAAAGAATCTCGTCGTTCATGCGGCGGATTCTAGCAAATGCCCGCCGCGCCCGGCAAGGGCATCACTCCGGGAACTTCCGCCCCGCCTGGAGCGGGACGGAGGCATAGACCGTCCGCAGCGCGTCGGGCAAAACGCCGTTTCCGGCGTATTTGGCGAAATCGAGCGCGCAGGCTTCAAGCACGCTTCGGACTTCGGACGGGGCCGTGGCTTGACACGCCCCTGTCCCCGGTCTAGACTTCCCCCATCGATACGCAAACACGACAAACGCCATGAGCACACCCCTTCGCGTCGGCATCGCCGGCCTCGGCCGCAGCGGCTGGGGCATCCACGCCGCCTACCTCCGCACTGCGCCCGAGCTTTTCAGGATCGAGGCGGTCGCCGACCTCATCCCCGAGCGCGTCGCGCAGGCCGCCGAGGAGCTGCGCTGCCGCGCCTACCCGGACGCCGAGAGCCTGATCGCCGACCCGGATCTCGATCTGGTCGTCGTCTCGACCTACAACCCCACGCACGCGAAATACGCCGAGATGGCCCTGCGCGCCGGAAAGCACGTGCTCTGCGAGAAGCCGTTCGGCCTCACGGTCGCGGACGTCGACGCGATGGCCGCCGCCGCGAAGGCGGCCGGCCGCGTGCTCGTCCCGTTCCAGCAACGGCACCTCGAGAAGGACTTCCTCAAGGTGAAGGAGATCTGCGAGTCGGGCGTCATCGGCGACGTCTTCCGCATCCGCCTGTGCTGGCACGGCTTCGGCCGCCGCTGGGACTGGCAGACCGCGCGCTCCATGGCCGGCGGTAACCTCAACAACAACGGCCCCCACGTCGTCGACCACGCTGTCACGCTCTTCGGCGACGTCCTCCCCGACAAGGTCTGGGCCGAGGCCGGCGGCTACCTGCGCAGCGGCGACGCCGAGGACGACCTCAAGTTCATCCTCCAGGGCGCCGGCCATCCGACCGTCGAGGTCGAGCTCGCCAACGTCTGGGCCTGCGGCCAGGAGCGCTGGACCGTCTGCGGCACGCGCGGCGGCCTCCACGGCTCCGACAAGCACCTGGAGTGGAAGTGGGTCGACTTCGACAAGATGCCGCCCCGTCCGCTCGACCTGCATTCGACGCCCGACCGCAGCTACAACGGCGAGCCGCTGGAGTGGCAGACCGGGACCTGGGACGCCGAGGACGCGACCGCGAACCTCGGCGCCGGCGCCCCGCCGCCCCCCGGCCCTACGCAGGAGTTCTACGAGAACCTCCATCGCGTGATCGCCGAGGGCGCCGCCCCGACGATCAATCTCGCGCAAGCGCGCGTCCGCGTCGCCACGATGGAGAAGATCCGCGCCGCCGCCGGCATCCCCGCCAAGGCGTAGCGGGTCGCGTCCGCCGTTCCGCCCGAACCATTTCCGGCCTACCGCGCCGGTCCTTTCCAACCAAACCCGAGAACACCCAATGAAGAAATCGTTCCAGACCGAAGTCAGCCAGATGCTCGACCTCGTGATTCACTCGCTCTATTCCAAGAAGGAGGTCTTCCTCCGCGAACTGCTCTCCAACGCGTCCGACGCCTGCGACCGCTCGCGGTTCGAGGGCCTCACGGACAAGTCGCAGGCCGCCGACTCCGAGTACCGCATCCAGATCGTCCCGAACCGGGAGAAGGGCACGCTCGTCGTGTCCGACAACGGCATCGGCATGACCGCCGAGGAGGTCGAGAAGAACCTCGGCACCGTCGCCTCCTCCGGCACGAAGCGCTTCCTCCAGGCGATGAAGGACAAGGCGAACGCGCCCGAGCTCATCGGCCAGTTCGGCGTCGGCTTCTACGCCGCGTTCATGGTCGCGGACCGCGTCGACGTCCTCACGCGCCGTCGCGGCGCGGCGCCCGTGCTCTGGTCGTCCGACGGCAAGGGCGAGTACGACCTCTCGGACGGCGACCCCGACGCCGCCGACGGCACCACGATCACGCTGCACCTGCGCGACGACGCGAAGGAGTACCTGGACGAATGGCGCCTCGAGGACATCGTCCGCACCTACTCGGACTTCCTCGCCTATCCCGTGATGCTCTGCCCCGACCCGAGCGTCAAGCCGGAGCCGAAGAAGGACAAGGACGGCAAGGAGCTTCCGCCCGACCCGCCGCGCGAGCCGCGCCAGGTCAACTCCATGAAGGCGATCTGGAAGAAGTCGAAGAGCGAGGTGAAGAAGGAGGAGACCGACGCCTTCTACAAGCACCTCGCGCACGACGGCGAGGAGCCGCTCGCCACGATCCAGTTCGCCGCCGAGGGCGCGACGGAGTTCCACGCGCTCGTCTTCATCCCGCGCACCGCGCCGTTCGACCTCTGGTTCGCCAACGCCAAGCTCGGCCTCCAGCTCTACGTCCGCAACGTCTTCATCGGCGACGACGTGAAGGAGCTCCTGCCGCGCTACCTCGCGTTCGTGCGCGGCGTCGTCGAGAGCTCCGACCTGCCGCTCAACGTCTCCCGCGAGACGCTCCAGGACAACGCCGTCATCCGCCGCATCCGCAAGGTCCTCGTCGGCAAGATCCTCGGCGAGCTCGAGGACATGCAGAAGAACCGCCCCGCCGACTTCGCGGTCTTCTGCGCGCAGTACGGCCGCCTGCTCAAGGAGGGCGCCCACTCCGACTGGGAGAACTCCGACCGCCTCCGCGACCTCTGCGTGTTCCCCTCGACCTTCTCCGAGGACGCCACGAAGCCCGTCACCCTGAAGGAGTACGTCTCGCGCATGCCCGAGGGGCAGAAGGACATCTGGTACCTCTCCGCCGACACCTACGAGGCCGCGAAGAACTCGCCCGTCCTCGAGGCGTTCCGCCAGCACGGCTACGAGGTGCTCTTCTTCGTCGACCCGATGGACGAGTTCTTCGCCGAGCGCGTCCGCGAGTACGACGGGAAGAAGCTCCGCGCCGCGGACCGCGGCGAGCTCGACCTCGACGACCCGGAGGGCAAGAAGAAGGACAAGGACGGCAAGAAGGAGGAGACCGAGGACGACAAGCGCTTCAAGCCGCTCGCCGACTACCTGAAGGAGCGCTTCTCGAAAACCGTCAAGGAGGTCCGCCTCACGAGCCGCCTCGTCGACAGCGCCTGCTGCTTCGTCGCGGACGAATACGGCGTCTCGGCGCACATGCAGCGCGTCCTCAAGGCGTTCAACCAGCCCGTCCCGGACTCGCCGCGCATCCTCGAGCTCAACGCGAAGTCGCCGATGGTGGAGAAGATGCTGGGGCTCGTCGGCAAGGACGAGGCGAAGGCCTCGCTCGAGGACCTCGCGGACCTGCTCTACGGGCAGGCGCAGCTCGCCGAGGGCACGCCGCTCGAGAACCCCGCACGCTTCAACAAGCTCGTCGCCGACCTCGCCGCGAAGTAAGGAGTCCCCTCCCCTGCCCCTCGGTCATGGACGCCCTCTCCCGCAACGAACCTCCCGCTGGTCCCGGACGCGAACGCATCCGGCCCCGGCGCCAGGGCGCCTACTGGGACGCCCTCGCGGACGAGTACGCCCGCATCACGCGCATCCGGACGGACGACTTCCACTACGGGCCGCAGATTCCCGGCGAGAACGAACTCCGCCTCCTCCCTGCGCTCGGCCCCGGCGCCACGGCGCTCGAGCTCGGGTGCGGCGGCGGACAGAACAGCGTCTGGCTCGCGCGCCGCGGCGTGCGGTGCACGGCGCTGGACCTCTCCGAGGGGCAGCTCGCCCACGCCCGCGCCCTGGCCGCGCGCGAAGGCGTCGCCATCGACTTCCGCCAAGGCTCCCTCGAGGCGTTCGACGAGGCGCTCCCCCCCGGCGAGCGCTACGACCTGGTCCACAGCTCGCACGCCCTCGAGTTCGTCGAGGACCCCGCCCCCGTCGTCGCCGCGATGGCGCTGCGCGCCAGGCCGGGGGGGACGGTCGCCGTCTCGACCGTCCACCCGCTCTACAACGGGCAGTGGATCGAGGGCGAGTTCGAGGACGAGGACGGCCGCGACGCCGGCGACGCCGGCGCGGGACTCTTCCTCCCCGACTACTTCTCCCCGCCGGACGACGTCCGCGACGACGCGAACGGCCACGCCGTCTCCCGCGCGTGGCCGGTCTCCGCGTGGTTCGGGTGGTTCCGCGACGCGGGGCTCGAGGTGACGGCCCTGCTCGAGCCGCCCGCCGTGCGCGACGCCCCCTACACCAGCGACGCGTGGGCCGACCACGGCGGCCAGCTCGACCGCATCCCCTCGACGCTGATCCTCGTCGCCCGCCTCCCCTAGCCCCCGCATGCACACGCTCCCGCCGGCCCGCGCGTCGCGCACGGGGCTTGCGGGGAGGGCGGTCGTTCTGCTATCATTGCGCGCCATGAACGAACAATCCTTCGAGGACGCGATCGGGCGGATCTGCGAAAAGGTCCCGGACTACGACGCGGAGGCCTACTACTTCCTCCGCGACGGGCTCGACCGCACCGTCCGCGCCCTCGGCCGCGAGGGCGCGGAGGACCGCCACGTCTCCGGACGCGAGCTCTGCGAGGGCCTGCGCGACTACGCGCTGGACGAGTTCGGCCCGCTCGCGCTCCTGGTCCTCACGCAGTGGGGCCTCTACGAGACCGCGGACTTCGGGCGCATGGTCTACGCCCTGATCAACGAGGGCGTCTTCGGGAAGAACCCCGGGGACAGCCCCGCCGACTTCGACGGCGTCTTCGACTTCGAGGACGCCTTCGCCAAACCCTGGGAACCCCGGAGCTCCCGATGAACCAGCCTCCCTTCCGCTCCTTCGCCGAGGATCACGTCGGCGCCTCCGAGCCCCACCTCCCGGTGCTCGTCGTCGCGGTCGTCCTTTCCCTCGGGCTCCACCTCGGGCTCGGCTGGCGCTTCCGCGACGCCAGCCTCCCCTTCCCCGGCGCCTACGAGGGCGCGGACGCCCGCCAGCGCCTCGCCCTTCGCGGCGAGTCCTCCGTGCGCGCGCACCTCGTCCCGCCCGAGGAAGATCCCGCGGAGCCCGTCCCCGGCGACGAGGACCGCCCCGGCGCCGCCGCGCCGGAGGAGGGCGACCTGCTCGTCGTCCCCCAGTCCGAGACCCCCGCCGTCCTCTTCGATCCGCCGCCGATCCCGCAGGAGGCGGACGCCACGGTCGGCGGCCTCGCGCCGCCCGAGCCCGCCGCGGAGGTCGAGCCCGTCGTCCCGTGGCAGCCGCGCGAGCAGATCGTCGAGATCTCCTCCCGCCTGGCCGACGACTCCGCCGCCGCGATCGCCCGCTCCCGCGTCATCCCGCCGATCGAGCGCATCGTCGGCGCGCCCGACGTCCTCCCCGCCTATACCGTCTCGGCCGCCGTCGAGGCGCTCGCGCAGCAGTCCGCCCCCGTCTACCTGCCGCCCGCGCCCTCCCGCACCGACGTCCGCCAGCCCGAGTCCGTCCTCGCCGCCGAGACGACCGCCATCGCCGCCCCCCTTCCGGTCGAGGCCGACTCCGTCGCCGAGGGCCAGGGCGCCGCGGCCTTCCTCCGCGAGGTTCCTCGCGACGTCGCCCCCGCCGTCCCGATCGAGGACGTCCTCGACGCGTCGATTTCCGTCCACCGCCCCCGCCGCGACGACGGCTTCGTCTACTTCCAGGTCGAGGTCCGCCGCAAGGGCGCCGACGTGCTCCCGCCCGTCCCGCGCAACATCCTCCTCGCCCAGGACGCCTCCCGCTCCATCTCCGTCGAGCGCCTCCACCACTGCCGCGAGGCGTTCCGCAACGCCCTCGCCTCGCAGCTTCTCCCCACGGACCGCTTCAACGTCCTCGCGTTCAACACCGCCAACACCTTCGCCTTCCCCGGCGAGTGGCGCCCCGCGACCCCCGAGAACATCGCCGCCGCGAGCGCGTTCGTCGACGCCCTCCGCCCCGAGGGCAACACCGACATCTACAACGCCGTCAAGGGCGTCCTCGACCTCCCCCGCGACCCCGGCCGCGCGACGATCGTCCTGCTGCTCTCCGACGGCGTCGCCACCGCGGGCGACGTCCGCCGCGACTCCGAGATCATCGGCGAGTTCTCCAAGCTCAACGGCGGCTCGCTCTCCGTCTTCGACGTCGGCGTCTCGAAGCGTTCGGACGAGTACCTCCTCTCGATGCTCTCGTTCTGCAACCGCGGCGGCCCCGCCGCCGTGGCGACCGACCGCTTCCGCATCCCCGAGGTCTTCTCCCAGGTGCTCTCCTCCGTCGGCTCCCCCGTCCTCACCGACCTGCGCTTCCTCTTCGACTCCTCCTCCGGCGCCGTCGTCACGCCGCGCATGACCGAGAACCTCTACCTCGACCGCCCCCTCCGCCTCTACGGCCGCGCCCCCGTCGGCACGCGCGACGTCACCTTCCAGGCCCGCGGCCGCAACGGCGGCAAGAAGTACGACATGGTCTTCTCCCTCCGTCTCGGCGATCCCGCGAAGGGCGACGGCAACGCCGAGATCGCAACCGCCTGGGCCCGCACCCGCATCTACGACCTCATCGCCGCCTACGTCCGGTCCGCCGACCAGGGGGCCCTCGCCGAGATGGTCGCCCTCGGCCGCGCCCACGACATCCCCATCCCCTTCGCCAAGAACCTCTGGAAATAGCGCCCCATGTCCTCGCCGACCTCCTCCCGTCTCCTCCTTGCCGTCGCGCTGCTCTCGGTCGCCTTCGTCGCGCTGCTTCCCTCCGCCCCCTGCCGCGCGAAGCGCCGCGCATGCCCGCCGCCTCCGCCGGAAGCCTCCTGCGCCACCCCCGTCGAGGAGGAATCTCCCTCCGCGGAGCCCGTCGAGGAGGAAGCTCCCGCCTCGGAGCCCGCCGCGTCCACGCCCGCCGCCGCCCCCGAGGAGGCTCCCGCGGAGGCCCTTTCCGAAGCTTCTTCGGAGACAGCGGTCCTGACGGGCCGGCGAAGCTCGGCCCGCCCCGCCGCCGCCCCCGAGGAGGCTCCCGCGGACGCCCTTTCCGAAGCTTCTTCGGAGACAGCGGTCCTGACGGGCCGGCGAAGCTCGG
>CAMOEO010000044.1 GCA_946612175.1 uncultured Verrucomicrobiota bacterium | reverse complement strand
GTGCTCCTCGTCGACCACGATCAGCCCGAGCCGCTCCACCGGCGCGAAGAGCGCCGAGCGCGGCCCGACGACCACCCGCGCCTCGCCCGAGCGGATGCGGTGCCACTCGTCGTGCCGCTCGCCGGCGCCGAGCCGGCTGTGCAGCACCGCGACCACCGCGCCGAACCGTGCCACGAACCGCCGGATCGTCTGCGGCGTGAGCGCGATCTCCGGCACGAGCACGATCGCCCCGCGCCCCCTTTCGAGCACCGCCGCGATGGCCTGCAGGAAGACCTCGGTCTTCCCGCTCGCCGTCACGCCGTGGAGCAGCACCGGCCGCGGCGCGGGGCCGTCCGGCGGCGCGTCGATCGCCTCGCGCACGAGCGCGAGCGCCGCCGTCTGCTCGTCCGTGAGCGGAAGCGGCGCGCTCGGGAGGATGCGCCGGCCCGCCAGCGGGTCGCGCCGCCGGACCCGGTCCTCCACGACGACGAGTCCGTCCTCCGCCATGCGCCGGATCGTCTCCGGCGCGATCCTCCAGGTCCGGCAGAAGCCCGCAAGGATCTCCTCCCCGTCGCCGAGCCGCTCGAGGATCTCGCGCTGCCGCGCCGTCGGCTCCGCCCGCGGCGCCCGCGCCTTCCGCTCCGCGGCCTTCCGCTTCCCCGAGAAGTCGAAGGTCCCCTGCTCCGGCCTGCCCTCGGTCCCCGTTGTCCCCGCCGTCCCCTCGGTCCCCGCCGTCCCCTCGGTCCCCGCCGTCTCCCGGCGCCCGCCCGCGCCGCCGTCGCGGCGCACGGCGCGCACCACCCGCACCCGCGCGAAGCCGTCGCCGTCGGCGCCGTCGCGCACCGCGGGCGGAAGCATCGTGCGCAGGCACAGCTCGATCGGCGCCAGGTAGTACGCCGCCATCCACCGCGCCAGCTCCAGCAGCGCGGGGGTGAGCGGCGGCGGGCCGCCCCCCGCGCCGAGCACCGGGCGCAGCGCGCCCGGGAAGTCCGTGCGGTCGGAGACCGCGAGCACGAGCCCCTCCAGCACGCGCCGGCCGAACGGCACCCGCACCACGGCGCCGGGGACCACCGCCCCCGCCAGCGCCGGCGGCACCTCGTAGTCGAACGCCTTTCCCGCCGCGACGTCCGTCGCCACCTGCGCCACGAGCATCGGCCGGCTCCCTTCTCCCCGCCGCGCCGGGCGCTAGCCGCCCTGCGCGGCGGCGGACTCGACGACGATCGGCGCGTAGGGGTTGCGGACGAACTCCTCGCATCCGCAGACGCGGACGACCTCGTCCACGAACGTCGTCACCGACGGATACCGGAACGCCGGCTCCTCCGCCGTGGCGCGCGCGAAGACGGCGGCGAGCTCCGGCGGAAGCGCGGAGAAGTCCGGACGGACGCCGCGGAGCAGGTCCTCCGTCGTCGTCTCCGCCGGATACGGGAAGCAGCCGACCAGCATCAGGTAGGCCGTCACCGCGAGCGCGTACTGGTCCGCGCCGGGGCCCACCAGGTCGCCGCGCAGCTGCTCCGGCGCCATGTACTCCGGCGTGCCGACGACCACGCCCTCCGCCTCCGCGCGCGCGTCGTTCAGGACCGCGGAGCCGAAGTCGATCACCTTCAGCTCGCAGGCGTCCGTGAGGTAGATGTTCTCGGGCTTCACGTCCTTGTGCACCACGTTGTGCATGTGGGCGTATTCGAGCGCCTCCGCGCAGTGGCGCAGGATCTGGCACGCGCTGGGCGTCGAGAGCGCGCCCCGTTCGACGAGCACGCCGCGAAGGGTCTTTCCGTTGACGAGCTCCATCACCAGGTAGTGGCATCCGTTGTACACCTGGTATCCGTAGAGGCGCAGGATGTTCCGGTGGGAGAGCTGCATCGTGATGCGGGCCTCGTCCTTGAACGACGCCAGCACGTCCGGCTTCTCGATCAGGTCGCGGTTGACGATCTTGAGCGCCACGTCGATGTCGAGGAAGCGGTCGCGGGCGCGGAACACCGTCCCGGTGCCGCCCTTCCCCATCACGTCGACGATCTCGTAGTGGCTCGGGTCCGGCCCCTGGAAGGCGACGGCCGGCGCGGGCGCCGCCGCGGGCGCCCCCGCCGCGTGCCGGAGCGTGGCGCCGGCGGCGATGCGGATCACCGGGCGCCCTCCCGGACCGGGCGCCGGGGCCGCCTGCGGGGGCGCCGCCTCGCCCGCCGCCGTGGCCTTCTGCGCCGCGGCGATCTGGTCCGCCACCGCCTTGCGCAGCGCGATGCCGTTCCACGGCTTCGGAACGAAGGCGCCCGGAACCCCGCAGTCCTGCAGCATCTGGTGCGCCCGCTTCGAGAGCAGCGCCGCGCCGGTGAAGAGGATGCGCAGCCCCGGCGACGACATCCGCCCGATCGCGGCGAGGTTCCGGAAGTCCGCCTGCGCCGACAGGTCGCAGATCCACACCGTGACGGCCATCGTCGAGAGCGCGTGCCGCGCCAGCGCCGGCGAGTCCGTCGCCACGACGAGTCGGTCCGGGCTCGCGACGAACTTCTGCGCCTGCGGACCCGCCTGGGCGGCGTCGAGCACGAGGACGGTGGCCGGGGCGCTCATCGCAGCAGCGCCTCCGTCGCCGCGAACACCGCGTCCGGCTCGGGCATCCGCCCGCGTCCCTCCGTCCCGCACGCCAGCTCTCCTTCGCCGCAGTCCATCACCGCGATGCCGCGCGCGCGCAGAGTCGCGAGGTTCTCGCGCGTGGCGGGGTTGTCGAGCATCCCCTCGTTCATCGCCGGCGCCACCAGCTTCGGCTTCCGGCACGCCAGGGCGAGCGCCGAGAGCGCGTCGTCCGCGATCCCGTGCGCCATCTTCGCCGCGACGTTCGCCGTGCAGGGCGCCACGACGAGCGCGTCGCACCAGTCCGCGAGGCTCACGTGCCCCGGGACCCACGTGGCGGGGTTCTCGAAGAGGTCCGTCGTCACCGTCCGCCGCGAAAGCGTGCGGAACGTCAGCGGCGCCACGAACTGCTGCGCGCCCTTCGTCATGACGACCGCGACCTCGGCCCCGGCCTTCACGTAGAGCCGCACGAGCTCGCACGCCTTGTACGCGGCGATCGACCCGGTCACGCCCAGCGCGATCTTCCGGCCGCGCAGCGGAGAGGACCCTCGCGCCATCGCTAGGCCTCCCCTCCCGCCTTCGCGAGCGCCGCGGCCCGCAGCTCGGCGTAGGCCCGCGCCAGGTCGTCGTTCACCACGACCGCCGCGAACTCGCCTTTTCGCGCGCGCTCGCCCTCGGCGTTGCGCAGGCGCGTCTCGATCACCTCCGGCGCGTCCTCGCCGCGCTTCTCCAGCCGACGCCGCAGCTCCTCCATCGAAGGAACGTCGATGAAGAGGTCCAGGAAGCCGCGCCGCACGGGCGAATCCGCCGGCATCCGCCCGACGATCTCCCGCACCTGCGCCGCACCCGCCACGTCGATGTCCATGACGACCCAGCGCCCCTCCGCCAGCGGCCCCTCGACGGCGCTCCGGAGCGTCCCGTACTGGTGGCCGTGGACGACCGCATGCTCGAGGAACTCGCCGGCGGCGACGCGCCGGTCGAACTCCTCGTCCGAGAGGAAGTGGTACGCGACCCCGTCCCGCTCCTCCCCGCGCGGCGCGCGCGTGGTGCAGGAGACGGAGTAGACGACGGACGGGAACTCGTCGCGGAGCATCCGGACGAGGGTGGACTTGCCGGCGCCCGAGGGGGCGGTCAGCACGAGAAAAAGCGGGTGGTCGGTCTTCGGCATGGCGGGTGCGCCTCCGGGCGTCGGAAACGCGGCCGATGATACCACAATCCCCTTTCCCGTGGCAAGCCGCCCCGCCGCCCGCTCCGCGGCGCGCCTTCCCCGACAACGGCCATTTCCCTTGACTTTTCGCGTCGTTTGTAGGAGGATATGGAACCCGCGTCGGACGGCGTCCCGCCGCCCGTCGCATCCCGCCAATTTTTCACGATACCGCAAGGAACCTACCATGGCCGAAGAACCCGTCGCTCCCGCCCAGGAGCCCGAAAAGCCCATCCCGCAGAACATCCGCAACCTCCACGTCAAGGCGCTCGCCTCCCTCGAGCGCAACCCCGACATGGCCATCGACATGCTTTCCCGCTGCGTCCAGGCCTGCCCGTGGTTCCTCGAGGCCCGCACGAACCTCCGCAAGGCCGAGATCGGCCGCTATCTGCTCAAGCACAACGGCAAGGTCGCCGTCTCCCCCCTCGCCGCCGCCACCGCCTTCCTTCCCAAGATGAAGGTCGCCGGCCTCCTCAAGAAGGGCAAGGCCCTCGAGGCCCTCGCCGAGTGCGAGAAGTACCTCCTCAACGAACCGCTCAACATCCACTACGTCAAGCTCTTCGCCGACACCGCCATCGCCGCCGGCCGCTACCCCGCCGGCCTCATGACGATGGAGCTCGCGAAGGAGCACATCCCCGCCAACGACGTCGACGCCGTCGCCGCCCTCGGCCGCCTCTACTACCAGACGCAGGACTACCGCAAGGCCATCGAGTGCCTCGAGCGCGTCCACCGCGCCCGCCCCGCCGACGCCGCCGTCGCCAAGATGCTCAAGGACGCCGAGGCCCTCGCCGCCTCCGGCTCCTGGGAGAAGGCCGCCGAGGCCGGCGACTTCCGCAAGGCCCTCCAGGACACCAAGCAGCAGGAGGAGCTCGACGCCGCCAACAAGTCCGTCAAGACCGCCGACGACGCCCAGAAGATCATCAACGAGACGCTCCGCAAGATCGAGAAGGAGCCGAAGAACGTCAACTACTACCTCGCGCTCGTCGGCCTCTACCTCCAGCAGAAGCAGTACCAGCCCGCCCTCGACGCCATCGAGACCGCCCGCTCCCACGTCGGCCAGGACCCCGCCCTCGACCTCCGCTACGCCGCCGTCCGCACCGAGCAGTTCGACGCCGAGATCGCCGCCCTCCGCGAGGCCGGCGACGAGGAGGGCGCCGCCGCCAAGCAGGCCGAGCGCGACCAGTACGTCTTCGACGACATCGCCGAGCGCGTCCAGCGCTACCCCAACGACCAGCACCTCCGCTTCGAGCTCGGCGAGCAGTACTGGAAGTACGGCTACCCCGACGAGGCCATCCAGCAGTTCCAGATCTCCCAGCGCTCCCCCAAGGACCGCGTCATGTCCCTCTACCTCATGGCCCAGTGCTTCCGCCAGAAGGGCATGCAGGACATGGCCGTCGAGCAGCTCTCCGGCGCCCTCGAGCAGCTCCCGTCCATGGACAAGCAGAAGATGGACGTCTACTACCTCCTCGGCGAGATCTGCGAGGAGGAGGGCAAGCTCGACGAGGCCGCCAAGTACTTCAAGGAGATCTACCGCGCCGACGTCACCTACAAGGACGTCTCGGACCGCGTCCAGCGCATCTACGAGGCCCAGAAGGCGAAGGGGTCCCAGGCATGACGAAGCCCCGCCTCCCCGCCCTCCTGCTCCTCCCCGCCCTCGCCCTCCTCTCCGGCTGCTACACCGACTCCGCGGGGCGCGTCCGCTTCGGCCGCGCCCCCGCCGGCCCCACCCCCGAGCAGCGCGAGATCATGGCGCTCAAGTCCCGCCTCGCCCAGGTCGAGGCCTCGTCCCAGCGCCACGAAAGCGAGATCGGCGGCCTCGGCTCCTCCATCTACGACGTCTCCTCCCGCTCCGACGAGCTCTCCCGCTCGACCGACGCCCGCGGGCAGGACGTCGCGCGCCTCCGCGCCGACGTCGCCGCCCTCCAGTCCGAGGTCGATTCCCTCCGCGCCCAGCTCGCCAAGGTCCCCACGGCGATCTCCGCCGCCACCGCCGCCGAGCGCCAGACCATCGTCGCCGAGGTGAACAAGGCCATCGCCGCCTCCGAGTCGCGAACCGACAAGGCCATCCGCGACGCCGTCCGCCAGGCCTCCCGCACCCCCGGTGGCGGCGGCGGCTCCCGCCCCACCGGCCCCGCCCACGCCGGAGAGTTCTACGAATACACCGTCCAGTCCGGCCAGACCCTTTCCGAGATCGCCTCCGCCTTCGGCTGCACCGTCGCCGAGATCATCCGCGAGAACGGCATCAAGGACGCCGCCAAGATCCGCGTCGGCCAGGTCCTCTACATCCCGAAGCACTAGCCCCAAGCACCAGCCCCCTTCCCCCTCCCCCACTCTTCAACCCCTTCAACCCCTTCAACCCCTTCAACCTCTTCAACCTCTTCAACCTCTTCAACCCCTCCCTTCCATGAACATCCCCGACAAGCACGATCTTTCCGGCAAGGTCGCCGTCGTCACCGGCGGCGGCGGCGTTCTCTGCTCCACCCTCGCCCGCGCCCTCGCCGCGGCCGGCGCCAAGGTCGCCGTCCTCGACCTCCGCGAAGAGGCCGCCAGGAAGGTGGCCGACGCCATCGCCGCCGAGGGCGGCGTCGCGAAGGGCTATGCCTGCAACGTCCTCGAGAAGGACTCCCTCGAGGCGGCGCGCGCGGCCGTCGAGGCCGATCTCGGCCCGGTCGACATCCTCCTCAACGGCGCCGGCGGCAACCACCCCAAGGGCACGACGTCCAACGAGCGCATCACCGCCGCCGACCTCGCCGCCGCGAACCCCGAGCTCAAGACGTTCTACGACCTCGATCCGGCCGGCATCCAGTTCGTCTTCAACCTCAACATCCTCGGCACCCTCCTCCCGACGCAGGTCTTCACGAGGGGCATGGTCGAGCGCGGCCGCGGCACGATCCTCAACATCTCGTCGATGAACGCGTTCCGCCCGCTCACCAAGATCCCCGCCTACTCCGCCGCGAAGGCCGGCGTCTCGAACTTCACCCAGTGGCTCGCCGTCCACTTCTCGCAGGCCGGCGTCCGCGTGAACGCGATCGCCCCCGGCTTCTTCCTCACGGACCAGAACCGCGCCCTCCTCACCAACCCCGACGGCTCGCTCACGGCCCGCGGCAACAAGATCCTCTCGCTCACCCCGATGGGCCGCTTCGGCGATCCCGCCGACCTCGTCGGCGCCGTCCTGTGGCTCCTCGACGACGCGGCCGCCGCCTTCGTCACCGGCGTCGTCCTCCCCATCGACGGCGGCTTCAACGCCTTCTCCGGCGTCTAGGCCCCGCCGCCTTTTCCCCGCCTGGACGGGCCCCGACGCCGATGGCGGACGGGGCCCGTCCTTCTTTCGCCCTTCGGCGTCCCCCCCCTGCGGGGTCAGTCCCCATTCCGAGGCGAGGAGGCGAGGGGTCTGTCCCCATTGCGCCTTCTTCGGCGTCCCCCCGCCCTTCGGGGTCTGTCCCCATCCGAGGCGAGGGGTCTGTCCCCAATCGCGCCTTCGCGCGAGAGCGCGCCCGCGCACGCACGCGCGCTTGCAATGCGCGCGAGATTGTGCTAGAATGTCGCCATCTTTCTTCCCCCTTCCGCAAGGTTCCCCATGGCCGACCCCACCGACAACGTTCCGCCCTCCCCCGTCCCCGAAGCTCCCGCGCCCGCCGCAGCCGGGAGTCCTGATGGCAAGGCTCCGCCCGCCGCAGGCGGCAGTCCTGATGGCAAGGCTCCGCCCTTGCCAATGCAGAACGTCGAGCCGATCCGCGTCGAGGACGAGATGCACCAGTCCTTCCTCGACTACTCGATGTCCGTCATCGTCGGCCGCGCCCTCCCCGACGCGCGCGACGGCATGAAGCCCGTCCACCGCCGCTGCATCTACGCGATGGGCGAGATGGGCAACACCCACGGCCAGGCCCACAAGAAGTCCGCCCGCGTCGTCGGCGAGGTGATGGGCAAGTACCACCCGCACGGCGACGCCTCGATCTACGACACGATCGTCCGCCTCGCGCAGGACTTCAACATGCGCTACCTGCTGGTGGACGGCCACGGCAACTTCGGCTCGATCGACGGCTACAAGGCCGCCGCCCCGCGCTACACCGAGGTGCGCATGCAGCGCTTCGCCGAGGACCTCCTCGAGGACCTCGACAAGGAGACGGTCGACATGGTGCCGAACTACGACGGCACGCTCGAGGAGCCCACCGTCCTCCCCTCCAAGCTCCCCAACCTCCTCCTCAACGGCTCGATGGGCATCGCGGTCGGCATGGCGACCAACATCCCCACGCACAACCTCACGGAGGTGCTGGAGGGCGTCAAGGCGCTCGTGCGCGACCCCGCGATCACGATCGACGGCCTGATGGAGCACATCAAGGGCCCCGACTTCCCCACAGGCGGCATCATCTGCGGCACCGGCCCGATCAAGCAGATGTACACGACCGGCCGCGCGACGCTCGTCGTCCGCGCCCGCTGCGAGATCGTCGACAAGGGCAACCACTCGCAGATCGTCGTCCACGAGGTCCCCTACGGCATCAACAAGACGGACCTGCTGCAGCACATCGGCGAGCTGATGGACGAGAAGGTCCTCACCGGCATCGCCGAGGTGCGCGACCTCTCCAAGGACAAGGTCCGCGTCGAGATCGACCTCAAGCAGGACGCCGTCCCGCAGGTCGTCCTCAACCTCCTCTTCAAGCACACCGCGCTGCAGTCCAACTTCGGCGCGAACATGCTCGCCCTCGACCGCGGCCGCCCGAAGGTGATGAACCTCAAGCAGTTCCTGCGCTGCTTCGTCGAGCACCGCCGCGAGGTCGTCGAGCGCCGCACGAAGTTCCTCCTCCGCAAGGCCAAGGAGCGCGCGCATCTGCTGGAGGGCTTCCGCATCGCGATCGACAACATCGACGAGATCGTCCACATCATCCGCTCCTCGCGCGACGACGACGAGGCGAAGGCCCGCATGCTCGAGAAGTTCGGGCTCGACGACGTCCAGTCCTCCGCCATCCTCGAGATGCGCCTCAAGCAGCTCACCGGCCTGCAGCGCGACAAGATCGAGGAGGAGTACAAACAGGTGATGGCGAGCATCGAGCGCTACGAGTTCGTCCTCGCCAACAAGGAGACCGAGATCGGCAACATCATCGTCCAGGAGTGCGACGAGATGATCGCCAAGTACGGCGACGAGCGCCGCACCTCGATCGAGCACGCCTCCGGCGAGATCGACATGACGAAGATCATCGCCAACGAGAAGTGCGTCATCACGCTCTCCGCCAAGGGCTACGTGAAGCGCTCCTCGCTCGACGCCTTCGCCGCCCAGAAGCGCGGCGGCAAGGGCCGCAAGGGCGCCAAGCTCAAGGACGAGGACTACGTCGAGCGCGTCTACGGCGCGCAGACGCACGACACGCTGCTCGCCTTCACCTCGTGGGGCCGCGTCTACGCGATCGGCCGCGCGTGGGACCTGCCGGAGGCCGACCCCAACTCCTTCGGCAAGCCCATCGTGAACTTCCTCCCGCTGCAGCCGGCGGTCAAGGAGGGCGCCAGGGACAAGGACGGCCGGCCCCTCGCCCCGCGCGACGCGGAGAAGGTGCTCGCCCTCGTCTCGCTCGGCACCGCCGAGGAGGCCGCCGAGGCCTTCGCCGGGGACGAGGCCGCGCAGGACGACGCCCGCTACGTCGTCAAGGAGGGCAAGGAGATCTTCACCAACCGCCAGGCCGTGCTCTTCGTCACGCGCAAGGGCATCGTGAAGAAGACCGTGCTCTCCGAGTTCCAGAACGTCACGAAGAACGGCATCAAGGCGATCAACATCGACGACGACGACGAGCTCGTCTCCGCCGAGCTCGTGGAGCGCGGCGACGAGGTGATCGTCGCCTCCGCCTTCGGCCAGGCCGTGCACTTCACCGAGGACCAGCTCCGCCCGCTCGGCCGCGCCTCGCGCGGCGTCCGCGGCATCCGCCTCGCCGGCGTCACCTTCTCCGACCCGGAGGAGGCCGAGGGCGAGGACGAGGAAGGTGGGGCGAGCCGTCCCGGCGAGCCGTCGGGCGCGGACCGCGTCGTCGCGGTCGTGAAGGTCGAGAAGGACCCGGCGGCGCGCATCCTGCTCATGGTCGAGAACGGCTACGGCACGCTGAACACCTTCGACTCGTATCCGATCCACAAGCGCGGCGGCAAGGGCGTGCGTTCCATCGACACCGGCGACCGCAACGGCAAGGTCGTTTTCGCGGCGGCGGTTCACCTCGAGCGCCCGGACTCCGACCCCGCGGTCGAGACCGGCGAGAAGGCGACGCTGCCCGCCGACCAGATCCTGGTCGTGACCGCCAAGGGCCAGCTCATCCGCACCTCGGTGGGCTCGATCCGCGAGACCGCGCGCGGCGCCAAGGGCGTGCGCATCGTCAACGTCGCCGCCGGCGACGCCGTGGTCTCCGCGACCGTGGTGCCCGGCGAGGAGACTGGCGAGGACGGAGCCTCGCCATCAGGACTTCCCGACTCGCCCGATTCCGCCGAGCCCGCGCCGCCCTCGCCGGCCGAGCGCGAGTAGCCCGCACCCCGCATGAACCGCACATCACCGCTCCGTTTCCATACCGCCATTGTCAGGTTCTTCGCCTGGTTCTGCGCGCTGTGGTTCGCCGCGGGGTCGTGCTTCATGCTCTGGTGCGCCTTCTCCCTTGGCACGGGGCGCTGGAAATCGGACCATCCCGCCCGCGACGCGGCGATCTTCGCCGCGGGCTCCGTCTTCGCGGCTCTGCTCGCATGGCTCGTCGTCCGTGTGGTTTTGCCCCACATCCTCCGGGCACGGGACCGGCAGCTGGAATTCATCCGCGAACATGGCGGACCCCGCCACGCGTTCAAGGTATTCCTATTCGGAGAACCCGGCGATGGACAGAGCAAGCAGTCCTGATGGCCGGGCTCCGTCCCGGCCAAAACAAACGACCCCGACCAAATGAACACGCACATCTTTCCCGGCCAACCCTGGCTCGACACCGAAGGCAAGCGCATCCAGGCGCACGGCGGCTCGATCCTCTTTGAGGACGGCGTCTACCACTGGTACGGCGAGAACAAGGAGAAGACCGACGGCGCCAAGCCCGCCGACGGCTCGCCGCGCATCTGGCACTGGGGCGTCCGCAGCTACCGCTCGACGGACCTCGTGAACTGGGAGGACGAGGGCCTGATCATCCCGCCGCGCCCCGACGAGCCGGGACACCCGCTCCATCCCGCCTCGATGATGGACCGCCCGCACATCGTCCACAACAAGCGCACCGGCAAGTACATCGCGTGGCTCAAGATCATGCAGCGCGACGGCACGCAGTCGGAGACCGTCCTCGCCGCCGACCGTTTTCTCGGCCCCTACGAAGTGGTCTGCACCGGGCTGCGCCCGCTCGGCATGAGCGCGGGCGACTTCGACCTCGCCGTCGCGCCCGACGGCAAGGCCTACTACTACTTCGAGCGCGTCCACAGCGAGCTGATCTGCGCGGACCTCACGGACGACTACACCGACGTCACGGGCTACTACAGCACGCACTTCCCGCGGCCGTATCCGCCCTACGTCCGCGAGGCGCCAGCGCACTTCGTCCGCAACGGGAAGCACTACCTCATCACCTCCGGCACGACCGGCTACTGCCCGAACCCGTCGGAGCTCGCCGTCGCCGACACGTGGCACGGCCCCTACCGCGTCCTCGGCGACCCGCACCCCGGCGACCCGTCGCGCACCTCATTCCACTCGCAGGTCTCCTCGGTCTTCAAGGTCCCCGGCAAGAAGGACCTCTACATCGCGCTCGGCGACCGCTGGCTCCCGCGCGACATGGACCGCCCCTACGAGGTCACGCACGCCTTCTTCGAGTCGTGCTTCGGCGAACGCAACGAGGAGGCCATGCGCGCGTGGAACGCCCTCCCGCCCCCCGGCGGAAACACGAGCATCGCGGACTACGTCTGGCTCCCGTTCCGCTTCGACGGCGAAATGGGCACCCTCGACTGGCGCGACGCCTGGTCCCCAGCGGACTTCGACTGACGCAGCCGCCGCGCGCGGCGGCTGCGCGTCCCGCGCCGCGCCGTTCTCGGCGCGGTCCCGCCGCCCCGGCGCGCCGCGACTGCGGCGCCCCTGTGGATTTCGCGAACGCGATGTGCTATGATTCGCGACACCGCGGCCGTTTCCGCGTTTTTCCCCCTCCGCATTTCCGCATGGACTCCTCCACCCTCATCTGGCGCCTCCTTGTCATGGCCGGCGCGCTGCTCGCGAGCTTCTTCTTCTCCGCGAGCGAATTCGCCGTCATCCGGCTCGACCGCCTCAAGGTGCGCCAGGCCGCCGAGGAGGGCTCCCGCACGGACCGCATCCTCCGCTCGTTCCTCGAGGACACCGGCCGCTTCCTCTCCTCCATCTCGATCGGCAACACCCTCGCCAACCTGCTCCTGAGCTCCTTCGCCGCGATCACCTTCGCGCCGCCCCTCGCGCGGCGGCTCGTCCGCGCCTTCCCGGGCGCCGGCGCCGCCGAGCCCGTCGCGGCCGCCGCCGTCACGCTCGTGCTCTCCTACGCCGTCCTCGTCTTCGGCGAGATCGCGCCCAAGCAGGCCGCCATCGCGGCGGGCGAGCGCTTCGCCCGCCGCGTCGCGCGCATCCTCCGCGCCTGGGCCTGGTGCGTGCGCCCCGCCGTGTGGTGCGTCAACGCCGGCGTGCGCCTCGCGCTGCGCGCCTTCGGCGTCCGCGCCCCCACGCGGCTCGCGCCCGAGGTCACGGAGGACCAGATCCTGCTACAGGTCGAGGAGGGCGAGCACCAGGGCACCGTCGAGGCCGACGAGAAGGAGATGATCGAGAACGTCTTCGAGCTCAACGACCTCACGGCCGAGGACGTGATGGTCCACCGCAAGGACGTCGTCGCCCTCCCCGCCGACGCCTCGTGGGAGGAGATCCGCGACACGATCCGCCGCGCCGGCGTCTCCCGCATCCCGATCTACCGCGGCTCGATCGACACGATCGAGGGCGTGCTCAACGCGCGCGACTTCCTCCTTCGCTCCGTCGACTCCAAGTCCTTCGCCATCGCGCCGCTGCTGCGCAAGCCGATGTTCGTCCCCGAGACGATCAAGGCCGACGCCCTGCTCAAACGCATGCAGAAGCGCAAGCAGTCCCTCGCCATCGTCATCGACGACTACGGCGGCACCTCCGGCATCGTCACCGTCGAGGACCTCGTCGAGCAGATCGTCGGCGACCTCTACGACGAGTACGACAGCCCCGACGACATCGTCGAGATCAAGGACCTCGGCGACGGCCGCTGGCTCGTCCCGGGCGAGAGCTCGATCGACGACGTGAACGAGGCCCTCGGCACCGAACTGGAGGAGGGCGAGTTCTCGACCCTGGCCGGCTGGATCGTCGAGCGCCTCGCCTCCGTCCCCGCCCAGGGCGCGGACGTCGACGTCCCCGAACACGGCCTCGCGATGAAGATCGTCCGCATGGACGGCCACCGCATCGACGCCGTCCTCGTCCGCAAGGTCGCGCCCACCACCCCCGCTCCCGCCCCCGGCGGCGCGGACGAGCCGGCGCCGGAGCGTCAGTCGA
>CAMOEO010000043.1 GCA_946612175.1 uncultured Verrucomicrobiota bacterium | reverse complement strand
GCCGAACCCGCCGGTCGGCGCGGTGCTGGTGCGCGAGGGGCGGATCGTGGCGCGCGGGCACCATCGGCGCGCGGGCGGCCCCCACGCCGAGGTCGACTGCCTCGCGCGGGCGCCGGCGGGCGTCGCGCGCGGGGGAACCCTCTATGTGACGCTGGAGCCGTGCTCGACGAGCGGGAGGACCGGGCCGTGCACGGAGGCGATCCGGGCGGCCGGCGTGGCGCGGGTCGTCGCGGCGGCGACCGACCGCAACCCGCGGCACGCGGGGCGCGGGTTCGCGGCGCTGCGCGCGGCGGGCGTGGAGGTCGCGGAGGGCGTCTGCCGCGAGGAGGCGGAGAGGATGCTGGCGCCGTTCTTCCGCCACGTGGAGACGGGGCTGCCGTGGGTGACGCTCAAGATGGCGCAGTCGCTCGACGGGGGCATCGCGGACCACGCGGGCGTCTCGAAGTGGATCACGGGGCCCGAGGCGCGGGCCGAGGTCGCGGCGCTGCGGCGGCGCGCGGACTGCGTGCTGGTCGGGTCGGGCACGGTGCTGGCGGACGACCCGTCGCTGCTGCGCAAGGGCGGCGAGGGGGAGGGGCTGCCGGGGATGCGGTGCGCGCTGGACGCGCGCGGGCGCATCCCGCCGACGGCGCGGATCTTCGCGGACGGGCATGCGGACCGGACCATCGTGGCGACGTCGGCGGCGTGCCCGGCGGAGCGGCGCGCGGCGTGGCGCGCGGCGGGGGCGGCCGTGTGGGAGCTGCCGACGGCGTTCCCGCGCGGGGCGCAGGGGGAGGCGCCGGCGCTCGACCTGAGGGCGCTGCTGCGGCGGATGGGGGAGGAGGGGTTCCTGCACGTGCTGTGCGAGGGCGGCGCGGGGCTGGCGTCCGCGCTCGTCAACGAGGGGCTCGCCGACGCGATCGAGCTGTTCGTGGCGCCGATCGTGCTGGGAAGGGGCTCGCTGCGGACCTTCGGCGCGTATCCGTTCGACCTGCCGACGGCGCCGCGGTACCGCGTCGCGGAGACGGCGCGGTGCGGGGCGGATCTGCGGATCCGGCTGGAGCGGGACGCCTAGTAGGCGACCGTCGAGACGGCCTTGGCGAGGAAGACGAAGCCGACGGAGAGGATCGAGACGAGGCCCGTCCCGACGAAGAAGCCGGAGGAGACGACGGGGATCATCTTGCGCCACTCGCGCTTGTAGCGGCGCTCGAAGTAGAACTTGCCGATCAGGGCGCCGAGGAAGTTCGGGACGACGGTGTGCGGCGCGGTCTGGCCCAGGCCGCGGACGACGCCGAAGAAGAGCATCGTCGGCGCGCCGAACCAGCCCAGGAGGCCCATCACCGCGCCCGCCGAGCCGAAGCCCGCGAGGAAGCGGCCCCAGCCGAGCGCCTCGGAGAACTGCGAGTACTCGCCGAGCGTCGCCGAGTAGACGAGGCAGGTGTTCTTCGCGGTGAGGTCCCAGATCTTCTCCGTGTAGGGGTAGACCGCGGAGGGGATCTCCGCGAGGCTCCAGATGAAGGACGAGAAGAAGAGCGAGGAGAGGATGATGATCGGGAAGAGCAGCAGCTGCGCCTTCCAGACGGAGGCGAACCTGCACCCGAGCAGCTCGGCCTGCTTGTAGCTCACGACCTGGATGCCGTAGTTGGCCTTCGGGATCGGGAGGAACCAGATCTTCGCGCCGGTGTAGCCGGAGAGGATGAAGGAGATCTCCGTGATGAACGGGATCTCGATGACCTGTCCGGCGAGGCCCTCGAGGCGGGCCGTCACGTAGGAGATGAGCGGCGTGTAGAGGAACGCGAAGAAGAACAGCACGAGCATCACGCCGCGGTGCCAGTCGATGAGCCAGCCGCACATGAGGATGTAGGCGCAGCAGGCGAAGGCGTAGGTCGCGAGGACGAGCGCGTCGGGGATGTGGCCGCGCGCGGCGGCGTGGGCCTTCACCTCCTCGGCGCGGCGGCGCGAGGAGGCGTTCGCGCGGCCCTTCCTCATCGTGCGGAACGCGATCCAGATGCCGAAGACCGCGATCGCGAGCGAGATGCCGATCTGGAAGGAGAAGTAGAAGTCGACGTTGTTCGCGAAGAGCGTGACGACGGTCGTGTCGCCCTCGGTCCACGTCGGCATGTGGCCCGTGAGGTACAGGATCGGGTTCATGACGAACGTGAAGACCAGGCCGATGAACGAGCCGACCATCGACCAGAACGGCAGCGTCATGCCGAGGATGACGTTCCCGAGGTCGAAGGAGTAGCCGGTCGCGGTGGCGGGGAGGAACTTCTGCGTGTAGGGCGTGAAGTCCGCGAAGGGGATCTGGAAGATCTGCAGCGGGCGCGAGAAGAACGCGCCGGTGATGGTCGGCAGCGCCATGTAGACGAGGCCGAAGAGCATGCCGATGCCGCAGCCGACGCAGAACATGCGCCAGCGGACCGAGGCGCCGGCGGTGCGCGCGGAGCCGTCGACCTGGTCGGCGATGGCGACGATGCCCTGCGCGCCGACGGGGGCCATGGGGAAGGGGAGGTCCTCGACGTCGGACGTGACGCGGAAGAGGCCGTAGCCGAGGATCGCGGAGGAGAGGCGGCCCATGATCTCGCGGAAGAGCATGAGGCCGATGAAGGGGAGCCACGCCTTCGTGAGGAACGTGCGCGGCAGGCTGTCGAGGTTCGGCGGGGCGACCCAGTGCGGGATGTCGTTGGCGACGCCGGTGGAGACGGCGGCGTCGGACCGTACGAGGAACTGCGTGAAGAGCGGCGTGTTCCAGACGTTCGTGGACATGACCATGCCGGCCATGTAGAACAGGATGAAGAGCTGGGCGCGGTTGAGCTTGGCGTTGGCGCGCTTGGCGACCTCGACGAAGAGCAGGACCGTCACCCACTGCGCGGCGCCGCCGATGCCGGCGCCGGCGACGAGCTCCATGTAGAGCGCGCCGGGGACCATGACGAGGGCGACGAAGAGCGTGCCGAGGAAGGAGGCGAGCGTGAGGCCTTCGTCGAAGGAGTCCGGCACCTCGAGCAGGCGGCGGAAGTCCTCGAGTTCGGCGTCCTGCGTCTTGACGCGCCGGCGGAAGAGGTTCTTCAGGGAGATCATGGGCGGTGTGGGCGGAAGGGTGAAGGGGGAGGGAAGGGGGGGCGGACGGCGGCTACGAGAGGCCGAGCTCGGACTTGGTCCGGGAGCGGTAGTGCTCGACGGTGGAGATGGGGAGGGAGCGCCAGAGCAGGAACTGCTCGCGCAGCTCCGCCGCGAAGTCGCGGTTGGAGCGCTGCCACGAGACGGGCGAGCCGCCGATGCGGGTGAGGTCCACGACCACCTCGTCGATGCCCTTGATCTCGAACTCCTGCGAGTACATCCGGAACTTCTGGAAGATGCCCAGGTCGAACGGCGCCAGCGAGACGCTCGCCTCGATGCCGATCGTTTCGCGCGAGGGGTTCTTCGGGTCGGCGTGGCGGAAGAGCCTCACGTCGCGCGCGGCGAAGGAGCCGAGCGTCGCGTCCGCGTGGTTCTCGAAGTGCTCGCGGATGAAGGAGAGGATGCCCGCGAAGTCCACCGTGTTCACGGTGAACGGGAAGACGAACTCGAGCTTGTCGCCCTTCGGCCGCGGCATCTTCCACTTGCGCGCGACGCCCGGGTTGGCGCTCTTGCTCGCCCGCAGGGCCGGGAAGATCGTGGAGAGCATCACCACCGCCATCACGATGAGGATCGTGCACACGGAGGTGAGCGAGGAGAAGTTCATCTCCGGCGGGACGATCCAGCCGCGCGAGCCCATGAAGTGCAGGAGCTTCGCGACGAGCTGCGAGAGGAGGTACCCGCCCATGCCGCCGATGACGGAGTAGACGGCGCTTTCGGCGAAGAAGAGCGCGCCGACGTCGACCGGCGCGAGGCCGAGGGCGGAGTAGGTGAAGATCTCCTTCTCGCGGGCGACGATGGAGCCCATGAGCGAGGAGAAGATGATGAGGCCGCCGAGGAGCAGCGGGATCACGACGTCGCCGAAGCCGGAGCCGCGCACGGCCTTGCTGAAGAAGAGGCGGCGCGCGCCGTTGGCGCTCTTCACGTGGACGGCGCCCTGGAAGGCGGGGGCGAGCTCGGCGGCGAGGGCGTCGAGGTCGGCGTCGCCGTCGCGCGGGTAGAGGACGAGGAAGTTCACGGTGCAGTCCGGACCCCAGATCGCGCGGAGGTCGTCCATGCGCGCGAGGGCGACGCGGTCGGGCGAGAACCACTCGAAGGCGCCGGTGGAGAACTGCTCGAGCGAGGCGGCGGAGGCGCCCGAGGTGGCCTGCATGCCGGAGTTGGAGAGCGTGCTCTGGAAGTCGGGCGGGACGGCCTTGAGGTCGTCGATCGTGCCGGCGTTCTGGAGCGCGGCGGGGTCGAAGAACCCGGCGAAGGAGAAGGGCTGGCCGTTGAGGCGCAGCTCCTCTCCGGAGACGAGCCCGGTGAGGGCGTTGGTGACGATGGGCGGCAGGTAGAGCGGCGGGTGCGCGAAGTCGCCCTCGCCGAAGTCGGGCCGGACGGCCCTGAGCTCGGAGGAGAGCCGGAACTCCTCGGGATCGGCGCCCATGATCGCGCCCATCTCGAGGCTCTCGCCGGTGCGCGGCAGGTAGAGGTAGCGCTCGGGGTTGGTGGGCGTGTCGCCGGTGTCGGCGCGGCGCGTGGGGACGCGGAAGACGCCGCCGCGGCGCACGAGCGCGAAGCGGTCGCCGTGCAGCGCGCGGAGGGCCTCGGTCCAGCCGTCGTCGATGTCGAGGAAGGAGAGGCGGTGCAGCTCGATGCGGTTGTCGCCCGCGCCGCGCCCGAGGTAGGTCTCGACGACGCCGAGCTGGCTGGAGAACGACGCGAACACGAGGATCGTGAAGGTGAGCAGCACGACCGTCGCGCAGGTGAGGAAGGTCTTGAGCGGGCGGTTGCGCATGCCGGCGATGCCGATGAGGATCGCGGAGAGCGTCGTGCTGCTCTCGCTCTCGACGCCGTGGACGGTGGAGGCGAGGCCCTGCAGCTTGCGGATCTCCTCCTTGATCTTGCCCATCATGATCGCGGTCGTGATGGCGCCGAGAAGGATGATCACGAAGGCGAGGAAGATGACGACCGGCGCGGAGGCGAGGGCGAAGGCGGGGTGCGTGGCGTAGAGGATCGCGAAGGTCGCGAGGAAGAACCCGACGAAGCCGAGGATCTGCTTGTAGATCGACGGGAAGCCGAAGACGAGGCGCTCCATCGCGAAGGCGAACGGGATGTTCAGGAGGAGCAGCACGACGACGGCCTCGACGAGGTCCTCGGTGACGCCGCGCAGCGGGCCGTAGACGCGGTTCTCGAGGCAGGCCGCGACGATCTGGTGGGCGCGGGCGAGCGACCACTTGCGCTGCGCGGTCGCGGCGGCGGCCTCCTCGACGTGGTCCTTGGCGTCGGCGTGGAGCTTCTCGAGGTCGTCGCGGACGATGTTGCGGTCGCGGAGGATGCCGAGGCGCGCCTCGTTGAGCAGGTAGGCGTCGGAGGCGCCCTGCGCGACGTTGTCGGCATGGAGGCGCGCGGCGGCGTCGAGCGGGACGCCGAGGCCCATCGCGTTCTTGACGCGGTCGGCGGCGTTGGACCAGGGGCGCGAGCCGAGGAGCATGTCGCCGTTGGAGCCGATGATCTTGACGGGGTCGGGGCGGTCGGCGAAGAACTCCGGCAGGCCGGTGTAGAGCTTGATCTGCGCGAAGGTCTTGTGGGGCGCGTCCTTGGTGGCGACGAGCGTCTCGGCGTGGTACATGTCGCCGCCGAGGGGATCGGGCTCGTAGCCGTTGCCGAAGGAGAGGCCGCCGTAGGCGTGGAAGAGGTGGACGGGCGTCGCGATGAGGCCGTGCGAGTCGGCGTCCGTGGAGACGCGGTCGAGGGCGCCGTTCTCGTCGTAGCCGACGGCGACGTCGAGGAACTCGCCCGTGGTGCGCGCGGTGTCGCGCGCGACGTAGGGCATGTAGAGGCGGCCGTTGGCGAGGATGCGGGCGCGCGGCAGCGGCGAGAGGCCGGGCAGCGGCGCCGGGTGGCGCCACGCGGCGAAGGTGGCGATGGCGCGCGGGGGGAGGCCCTGGCTGTCGGTGGAGCCGGGGGCGTAGTCCTGGTAGTTGGCGCCCTCGTTCTCGGTGTAGGTGAGGCGCGTCTCGAGCTGCTCGGAGGTGAGCGGCGGGCGCAGCGAAAGGCCGGGGAAGGAGGCGAGCGCGGCGGCGAAGTCCGTCATCTGGCCGCGGAGGCCGGAGAGGTCGCAGGGCGCCGCGACGGGGAGGTTGTCGCGCGACTCGCTCTCGCCGACGGTGATGAGCTCGAACCCCGCGCGGCCGAGCGCGGCGGGGAGGGCGGCGGGCGCCTCGCGCTGGCGCGGGAAGGAGAGCGAGAAGGGCTTGAAGGAGGCCGAGAGCGCCTTCTCGTAGAGCGGGGCGGCCCACGGGTCGGCGGCGCCGGCCCCGAGGTGGCCGTTCGCGATGCCGTTCTCGCCGTAGTAGAGCGCGCGGATGGCGGAGAGGACGCGCATGTAGGAGCCGGACAGCGTGGCGGAGTAGCGGTAGAGGCCCGAGGACTCGTTCATCGAGGGCGTCCACGGGAGCGAGGAGGAGGAGAAGTCGAAGTCGAAGTGGCCCACGAAGGCGAGCGGGCGGAAGAGGTTCGAGAGCTCGCGCCAGGTCTCGTTGTTCGCGATCATCCGGACGAGCTCGTCCTCGCGCAGGCGGAGGTCGGCGAGGACGTCGGCGCGGCGCGCCTCGTAGACCTCGACGGTCTTCGGGTCGTTGTCCGCGCGCCAGGCCTTGCGGTTGAGCTGCTCGCGGACGGCGTTGCAGGCGTCGCGCTCGGCGCGGAGAGCGGCGAGCTCGTCGGCGATGCGGTCGGCCTCGGCCTCGCGGCCGGCGTCGCGCGCGGCCTTCTCCTCGAGGTTGAGCGAGGAGATCTTCGAGCGCAGGCCGTTGGCCATCGCGACGAGGCGCTTCTTGAGGCGGCCCTGCATGTCGCGGGCGAGGGCGCCGGAGGTGGAGGCGGAGACGATGTGGTTCGTCTCGGCCCAGGCGAGCAGGTCGCGCGCGTTGGCGAGCTCCGCCTCGTAGCGCCCGGCGCGGACGTCGAGGTCGACCGGGTTCACGTTGCGGTCGGCCATGTCGAGCGCGTGGTAGAAGAAGCGCGGGCCCTCCATCCCGCCGTAGCGCGAGCCGAAGAAGACGACGAGGACGTGGCGGGGCGTCGGACCCCGCCGCGCGAGCTCGCACGCCACGTCCGCGAGGAGCGCCGCGTTGGCCGCGAGGCGCAGGTCGGGCGAGAGGTCGGGCGTGAGGCCGTAGGTGTCGAGCGAGGCGGAGAGCACGACGAGCTCCTCCGCCGCGAGGCCGTTCGTCCAGCCGCCCGTGCAGGGCAGCTCCGCCCAGAGGTTGCAGCCCCGCACGTCGCGCAGCGTCGCGCGGGCGTCGATCGCGAGCTCCGCGGAGCCGTCGGCCGCGAGCAGGCCCGCGGCCTCGGCGCGGTCGCGCGGGAGGTAGACGCGCGGCACGAGCGTGAGGGTCGTGAACGAGACGTCGCCGAGGCGCCACTGGTCCGCCGTCCCGTCGCCGACGAGGACGGCGGCCGCGGCGCCGTGCGCGAAGCATTCCTTCAGCGCCGCGTTCGGGAGCGAGACGTCGACGACGGCGACCGCGCCCTTGAGGTCCTTGCCGTCGATCGCGGCGAGGGAGCCGTCGCCGACGAACACCGCGGGCCCACGGATCGGCTCGGGAACGACGAAGTTCGCGAGTCCGTTGTCGACCATCAGCGCGCCCTCGACGGGCTTCCCGGCGTAGGTGACCGAAAGGCGCTCCGTGACCTGCGCGAGCGAGTCGAACGTCTGGCGGTGCGTCGTCAGCCCCGCGGCCTTGAGCTCCGCCTCCACCGCGTCGAACGCCCTGGCGTAGTTCTCCGAGCCGACGCGCCGCTCGGGCAGCGCGGCGAGCGCGGCGTAGACGCGTTCGTAGACGGTGCCGCCGCCGGCGGTCTCCGCGGCCTCCGCGGACTCCGCGCGGGATTCAACCACGGGCGTGGCGGGGTCCGCGGCGCCCGGCGTGGCGGGGTCCGCGAATCCCCGCGCGGCGAGGAGGGTTGCGAAAAGGAATGCGAGCGTTCGTTTCATTGGGCGATGCGGGAATGAAAGAGTGAATCGGGTGGCGGGGTGCGGGGGCTAGTCTTCCTCCTCGCCGGCGCCGAGGGAGTTCTGGGCGATCTCGACGTCCTTGGACTCGGCGATGCGGGCGATGCGGCCGTCGGTGATCCAGACCATGCGGTCGGAGACGGAGAGCATGTTCGGGTCGTGCGTGGCGCAGATGACGGTGACGCCGCTCTTCTTGTTCAGGTCGTGCAGCAGCAGGTGGATGTCCTTGCCGCTCTTGAGGTCGAGGTTGCCCGTCGGCTCGTCGCAGAGCAGGATCGACGGGTTGTTGGCGAGCGCGCGCGCGATGGCGACGCGCTGCATCTGGCCGCCGGACATCTCCTTCGGGCGGTGGTTCCAGCGATCGCCCAGGCCGACGCGCTCCAGCAGCGCCATGCCGCGGGCGCGGGACTCGTCGGCCGACACGCCGGCGAAGACCATCGGCAGCGTGACGTTGTCCAGCGCCGTCATCGTGGTGTTGAGGTTGAACTGCTGGAAGACGTAGCCGATCTTGCGGCAGCGCAGGAACGCGAGCTCGTCGGCGTTGAGCTGCGCCATGTCGACGCCGTCGATGAAGACGCGCCCGCTCGTCGGCGTGTCGAGGCCGCCGACGGCGTTGAAGAAGGTCGACTTGCCGGAGCCGGAGGGGCCCATCACGCAGATGTACTCGCCGCGGTAGATGTTGAGCGTGACGCCGTCGAGCGCGTGGACGGGCTCCTCGCCGCGCCAGAAGGTGCGGCGCACGTCGTGGACGGAGACGAGGACCTCGCGGCCCTCGGCGTATTTCGCTTCGTTGAACTCGGTCATGGCTATTCGACCCTCATGGCTTCCATCGGCGCCATGCGCGAGGCGCTCCAGGACGGCTGCATCGATGCGAGCGCGGACAGGAGGACGCCCGCCGCGAGCGAGAAGACGAAGCAGAGCGCGACCTCGCCGGCGGGGAAGTACCGCCAGAGGTGCGCGCCGTAGGCGAGGCCGGAGCGCGCGACCGCGATGACGAAGCCCACGACGGCGCCCAGGAGCCCGCCGAAGAAGCCCTGCAGCGCGGCCTCGAGCATGAACTGCGAGAGGATGTAGCCGTCGGTCGCGCCGAGGCACTTCATCGTGGCGATCTCGCGGAAGCGCTCGGTGATGGCCATCAGCATCGCGTTGGCGATGCCGACCATGCAGACGAGGAACGAGATGCACAGCAGGAAGATCTGGCGCCCGGTGAGGCCGAAGGCGGCGGTCTTGGCGCGCAGGACGGGCGCGAGGCGGTCCTGCAGGAGCGCGAGGCGCGCGGCGACGGCGTGGCGCGCGGCGATGCGCGGCAGGAGCTCGGCGGGGAACTGCGGCAGGAGCTGCGCGGCGCGCGGGTCCGCCAGCTGCGGCATCTTCTCCTCGGCGGAGGTGGCCTTCGTCTCGCGGAACTTCGTGGACCACTCCTTGCGGAGCGCGGGGCGGTTGAGGGCGTCGAGGACGTCGGAGTACTCGTTCGCCTCGCGCAGCTGCGTGCGCATGAGCGCGAGGTCGTCCGGGCCGAAGCGGAAGCCGAGCGCGGCGAGCGAGGCGCGCCAGGCCTCGGCGGCGTCCGGGGGGGCGTCGGGCACCCAGCGGTCGACCTCCTTCGCGCCGGCCGCGGCGGCGGTCGCCTCGTCGGCCTTCGCGACGGCGGCGTTCCACGCGGCGGTGAACGCGGCCATCTCCTTCTCGTAGGCGGGGAAGGCGTCGAGGAACGCGTCGAGCCCCTCGAGGCGGCCGGGGACGCGGACGTCGACCATGATGCCGAGCTGGCGGTGGAGCTCCTCGCGGTTTTCGATCATGTGGCGGAAGGCGGCGCGGCCCGTGCGCTTGCCGACGAGGATGAGGCGCTTGCCGACGGGCAGGGCGTCGAGCCACTCGGCGTAGACGCGCTCCTGCGCGGCGCGCGCGGCGAGCGCGAGGACGCGCTCCCCGGCGAAGCCGGTCGCGCCCGTGAATTCCGCGGCGGCGTCCTCCGCGCCGTCGGCGGCGGCGCGGGCGTGCAGCGCCGCGAGGCGCTCGACCGAGATCGCGTCGGAGGCCGGCGAGAGCATCTTCGTGAGGAGCACCTGCGAGGCGCGCGCGGCGGCGTCCTCGCCCGTGACGCCGCGGGCGACGGCGCGCTCGAACATGCTCTCGGAGAGGAGGAACATGAAGAACGCGACGGCGAGCACGACGACGGCGAGCGTGAGCGCGGAGCGGAACAGGCGGTGTTTGACGCCCTGGATGCAGAGGTGCCAGGTCTCGCGGAAGGACATCACGTGCTGCTTTCGCACGTCGATGTTCCGGATGGTTTTAGGAGGAGAACTCATGCGTGTTACGGTGTAAGGGTTGGAGCGGTTGAAGGGGGAAGGGAAGACAGGTGTTCGAGGCGAAATTGTGCGGCGGTTCGCACGGTGTCGCAGAGGTCCTCGTTTCCCGCGAACCATTCGAGAATCGCCGATGCAGAAGGAATGCCGTCCGCCTTCCGGCGGCTTGATGCCACGTCCGTTGCTCCGTCGGAAGGGGGCGGCTGTATCCAAATGCGGACGCATGCAAGGAACCACCGCATTTGGACGTCTTCTTCCATCTCTACGCAGCGGGCGGAAAGGAAGGCGAGCATGGCCCTTCGATGGTCGGCTTCCTGCCGGGCGTCTTCCGGAAGCGTGGCGAATCGGATCAGACGAGCGGCCAGACCCGCGGAAGGAAGGTCGTTTGTCCCTTGGAACCGAGTCTGGGTGGAGGAAAGGAAGCCGTTCGTCGCCTGAAGAGCCAATGGGAATATCTGCAGGAGTTCGTCTTCGGCACGACGGAAGGAACCATTGTTCCGATCCGTCGGCGCCGGCGTTGCGAAGAACGGAGGAGCGCCGCGAAGCGAAGCCCCCTTTCCGTCGAGCGCCTTCGCCAGCTGCTTCCGCGCTTCCGCGCGCACCGAGTCGCAAAGGGCCCCGTTGTTCGCGAACCATTCGAGAATCGTCTCCTCGGAGGGGATGCCGTCCTCCTTGCGGCGCGTTTCCGCAGCTCCACCGCCGTCGGCGCCGCGATGCCCGACGACCCAGAGGCTGGAAGCCGCGTACAGGTAGGCCCGCTGGACCGCCTCGTCGGCAAGAGGAAGCCGTTCCTTCATGGCTTCGAGGAGGATCCGCCGGGCGATGCGGTTCCGCTGGCGTCCCGCCAGAACTTCGTCCGGGGAATACTTTTCGCCCCAAACGACTCTGGCGCCGGACATTGGCCCCGATCGTTCGTCCGAGCGAATTCGTCCGTAGCGGCTTTCGGGGCCTTCGGTCGCGAAGGCGCACAGCCGGCTCTCCAGCGGACGGGAATCGATCATCGGAGCCGCCCCGTGCAAAGGAACCGAGAGAAGATTGGTCGTCGTGCGCGCAAAAGGATCGATGGTCTCGAACGCCCGAAGAAGTTCCTCTTCCTGTTTTGGTTCCGCGGCGGGGGTGGCTAACGGGATGGTTGATAGGAGGAGAGATTCGGAATTCGGACAGTTCCATACGTTCGTCGCATCGGAACAGGAATCCAGCTCGGAGCGAGCAAGAACGGCTCCAAGAATGGATGCATGGACGAAAAACAAGAGGGCCTTTCCGTTCATGGCGTTCTCCTTCTCGCGACATTGCTGGCGCAGTGGACTTCTCCAAATCCACTGTGAGGGGCGGCGGTGTCGACGGCCCACAGATCATTGCTGGAGTAGCCAATCTGTTGTAATCTCGAGCCGAAATTGAAGAGCATGCGGTCAACGCCTGGATCCGGAATGAGAATGCGCCGAACGCCCGAAAGATTATTCAAGACAACCATGTTCAGAGGATTGGGAAGAATCCATTCGGCTTCCTGCGGATGTGTGTCCACCACGTTGAGAATGGGGTAGAGAACAGGGGCTGAAATCAGGCTTTGCGAATCGATGCCGAGGCCTTCGGTCAACTTTGCACGAATAGCTGACAGTTTCGTCCTGACGACATTGACGGAAGCCTCGTTGGCTGGTGACAAATATGGAGCGGCATGGGATTCCAGCCAAGCCTGTCGGTCAATGAGACTTTGGTCGTCGGGAGTTTCGAGAAGCAGGTCCTCCAGATCCGAGATTTCATCAAGGAGGAGTTGAACGGCGAGGTCGAGGTCGCCGACGAATATCTTGAATCCGGCTCCTCCCTGCAAGGGAACGATGGACATCACCTCGTCCACATGTCCGACTTTTAGCCAGTCAAGCGGAAGCTCGATCAGAGAGCCGTCGTGCGTTTGGACTTCCTGGGCCCGCAGAAACGCCTTTGCCGGCTCTGGAAGATTATCGCCTACGATGATGCGGCCGTGAGGGTGAAGTTGCGTCGGGGGCGACGCTTCGATGTTTCCGCCCATTCCGGGGGCTTCGGGGTTCGCGAAGCATCCGACGTTTGCGTCCAGAAGTTCTGCAAAGCCGTTCTGGCGATCCAGCGACCAGACAGTCCGCCTTCCTGCGGATACTCCTGCCCACCCGATTTCCGCGACATCCTGGGGAAACGGGTCGAAATGAGATTCTTCGCATTCGATGACGCCGTTTAGTGCATTCGTGACGTCGAACATGAACTTCAGCCAAATCGGGGTCGAACCACCCGCAAAGAATAGTTTTTCCGCGGGGTCGCAGTTGGATAGAACCAGAAAAGGCGCTGTCCGGATACGAACCGAGTCCCGTCCGATGACGGAATCGCCGAGAAGTACTTCAGTCGAAAGAAGGCCGCTTGCGCCGTGGATCCGTCCCTCCAACCAGAGCGTGGTCGGGTTTTCTCCTAGCCATGAGGGTTGGGCCGCATTTTGGAAGAGAATCACGGAGCCCCCGTTTCCAAGCGGAGCTGTGCCAACCTCGTTCGTGGGATAGAGTCGGAACTTATGCTCTGGGGGAAGCGTGGCGAAGGCCCCATGACCATCGTTTTGGATGGAAAGTCTGACCTGGATCAATGGCAGGATGTCTACAGGCAGATTCGGCAATCCGAGCCCTTTGAACTGAATGGGGGAGAGATCGGGATCCACCGAAGCGAAGGAGTTCGCGATGGGCCAGAAGAGAAAAAGGATCATGCACGCGCGGGCAAGCGGGCGCTCGCGCGCCGTTCGGGCGGCTCTCATGATGGAGTCGGCCCGAAGGGCGCGGCGGATCGCCGTAGCTGCGGTGCGGAAGGGCATGGGGCGTTATCCGGGGAGGAACCAGCCGACGACCTTGGCGGGCTGGCCGTACCAGAGGTAGTGGG
>CAMOEO010000042.1 GCA_946612175.1 uncultured Verrucomicrobiota bacterium | reverse complement strand
CGATGGCGGCGGCGCGGTCGAAGCGGCCGTCGAATCCGGGCTCGAAGCGGCGGATGCGCGCCTCGAGCGGCGGGTGCGAGGCGAGGAGCCGCTCCGCGCCGGACGCGGCGAAGAGCATGTGCGCGACCTCGGGCGCGCGGGCGGCGGCGATCGTGCCGTGGCGAACGGAGGCGCCGATCGTCTCGAGGGCGGACGCCATGCCGTGCGGGTTGCGCGTGAACTGGACCGACGAGGCGTCGGCGAGGAACTCGCGCTGGCGGGAGATGGTCGACTGGAGGATGCGGCCGAAGAGGACGCCGACCAGCCCCAGGAGCCAGACGAAGAGCCCGACGAGGAGCAGGAGGGCCGCGATGCCGAGCGCGCCGTCCTCGTCCTTGGAGCGGCGCGGGCGCGACGAGCTCGTGACCTCGATCCCGGCGCGCATGAGGACGCGCCCGACGACGGAGAGGCAGACGAGCCCGAAGATCGAGCCGAGCATCCGGATGTTGAGCCGCATGTCGCCGTTGAGGATGTGCGAGAACTCGTGGCCGACAACGCTCTGCAGCTCCTCGCGGGAGAGGCTCTCCAGCGCGCCGCGCGTGACGGCGACCGCGGCGTCGTTCGGCGACCACCCCGACGCGAAGGCGTTGATGCCGGGCTCCGCGTCGAGGACGTAGACCGAGGGGATCGCGACGCGAGAGGCGATGGCCATCTCCTCGACGACGTGCAGCAGCCGCCGCTCGAGGCGGTCGTGCGTGTCCGCCCGGACGCGCCGCCCGCCGAGCGACTCCGCCACCTTCCCTCCGCCGCCGCGCAGCTGCGACGTGCGGTAGAGCGTCGCGATCGCGATGATCGCGACGACCGCCGCGACGACCGCCGCGACGACGCCGAGGCGCTCGTCGAGGAACGCGCGGGAGAGGGCGTCCGGGCTTTCGCCCGTGGCGAGCCCCATCGCCGCAAGCGCGAGCGCGCCGACCAGCAGCGCGATCGCGGCGACGCACAGCAGATGCAGCGCGACGAAGAGCCGCGTGCGCTTGCGCGCTTTTTCCTGGTAGTCCAGAAAGGAGGGCATTCGCCGACCTCCGTCACGTTCCCGCGTCTCGTGTCCCGGGTCTCATGTCTCAGGTCGACCTGTGACCTGCGACCTGCGACCTGGGACCAGAGGCCTAGAACGAGACCTTCGGCGCCTCGCGGATCTCGGCGCTCTCGACCTCGAGCAGCTTCGCCTCGGGGAAGCCGAACGCGCCGGCGAGCAGGACCGCAGGGAAGACGGAACGCGCGTTGTTGAACTCGGTGACGGCGTCGTTGTAGGCCTGACGGGCGAAGGCGACCTTGTTCTCGGTGGCGGTGAGCTCCTCCTGCAGCTCGAGGAAGTTCTGGTTGGCCTTGAGGTCCGGGTAGCGCTCGACCGTGACGAGCAGGCGCGAGAGCGCGCCGCCGAGCGCGGCCTCGGAGTGCGCGAGGCGGGCCATCGCGTCGGGGTCTCCCGCGGCCTTGGCCGCGGCCTCGGCGGCGGCGGCGGCGACGTTGCGGGCCTTGACGACCGCCTCGAGCGTCTCGCGCTCGTGCTTGGCGTAGCCCTTCACCGTCTCGACGAGGTTGGGCACGAGGTCGTATCGGCGCTTGAGCTGGACGTCGATCTGCGCGAAGGCGTTCCTGTAGCCGTTGCGCTTGCGGGTGAGGCCGTTGAAGACGCCGGCCGCCCAGACGGCGAGGACGGCGGCGACGGCGAGGACGATTCCCCAGGCGGGGAAGGAGGAGGTTTCGGCGAGGAGGGGCATGGCGAACTCCGGAGTAGTGGTGAAGCGAACGGGGCAAGTGTAGCGGGAGACGGGCGGGCGTGTAAAGCAAAAACGCGGGGCTCGGGCGGCGGATCCCGGGCGGGCCGCCCGCGTGCGGCGGAAGCGGACCCCGCCGCACGACGGGAGAATTGCGAATTAGACGCGTCTACAATTTTTGCTTGACTTCGAAGGGGCTGGGGGCGTAGACTCCCGCGACGTTAGCCGACACTAACTTTTCTAGCGTCCGCTAGAAATCGCCTCCGGCCCGCTTCGTCGCCCAACCATCTACCCACCAAACCACCCAACCACCAAACCACCAAACCACCCACCCATGAACACACGCATCGCAACCACGCTTCTCGCCGCCGCCTCGCTCGCCGCGTTCGCGGAGGAACCTGCCGCGCCCGTCGCGGAGCTCGAGGAGGAGGGCAACCTCCCCGGACTCACGCTCGGCGCCGACTACTGCTCGCGCCAGGTCACGCGCGGTCTCCCGGACAACACCGAGGGGATCGTCACGCTCTCCGCCGCCCTCGAATGGCTCGGCTTCACGGCCGAGGTCGACGGGATCTTCAACGCGACCGACATCGCGGAGGAGGACGGCTTCGACGCCGGCGACAACACCGAGGTCGACTACATCCTCGGCTACGGCTACACCCTCGACACGGACTCGCTCGGAGCGGTCGAGCTCGGCGCCGACTACACCTACGAGTACGACCAGGGCGGCAACGAGGACGACGACCACTGCCAGTACCTGCACGCGTCCGTCGGCCTCGCCGACGTCCTCCTCTCGCCGACGCTCGAGGCGGAGTGGATGCTCGACTCGATCCACGGGCAGGCCTACACGTTCTCGCTCTCGCACACGTTCGCCCTCGTCGGCGACGAGGAGGAGCCGGACCTCGCGCTCACGCTCTCGGCCGCGCAGACGCTCGCCAACAACAAGTACAACAACGACGACCTCGGCTGTGACTGCTGGGGTCTCCGCGACACGACGCTCACGGCCGAGCTCGAGTGGGCCGCGTCCGAGCACCTCGCGGTGAAGCCCTACATCTCCTACTCCGACCACCTCAACGGCCACTTCCGCCACCCGGCGCACTACGTCGTGGACGAGGAGGCCAGCCACCACGTGGCGCAACTCTACGGCGGCGTCGCGGTCGAGCTCTCGTTCTAGTTCGCTTCGCTCGTCGGCCCAGCCCGTCCGGTGCGCGGCGCGTCTGCGTCGCTCGCCGGGCGGGCTTTTCTATGGCCGCGCGCGCGGCGCTACGGGGCCTTGCAGCCGACGATGCAGTGAAGACCGCAGAGCGCGGAGCGGCCCGTCGGTTCCCCGAAGAGCGCGACGTCGGCGAAGCCGGCCTCGCAGAAGGCGGCGGCGATCTGCTCCGGGGTCCGCACCTCCATCCGCCCGACGAGGTCCACCCACCCCTGGGAGGCGACGGGATCGGCGCACTCGACGGCGACCGCCGCGGCCCCGCCGGGCTTGAGGACGCGGAGCATCTCCCGGAGGCCGGCGACCAGGTCGGGCCAGAAGTAGACTGCAAAAATTTTAGACCCGTCTAAAAATTTTGCTTGACTTCGTGGGGCGCGGGGCGTAGACTCCCGCCTCGTTAGCCACCACTAACTTTTCTAGCGACCGCTAGAACCCGCCCCCGAACCGCCGTTCCTCGTTCCCCTTCGCCCCCTTTAACCTCTTCAACCCTTTCAACCCCTTCAACCCCTTCAACCTTTTCAACCCCTTCAACCGTTTCAACCTCTAACCTTTCACCTCTTACCTCTAACCTCACTCCTTCCCATGCTTCCCCTCGCGCTCGCCGCAGCCGGCGAAAAACAGAAGATCAAGAAGATCACGGGCAACGACAAGGTCCGCCAGCACCTCCAGGAGCTCGGCCTCGTCGTCGGCGCCGTCGTCACCATCGTCTCCGCCGAGGGCGGCGACGTCATCCTCGGCGTCGGCGACTCCCGCGTCGCCATCGGCTCCGACCTCGCGGGCCGGATCATGGTGTAGGCCGCCTGCCAACGATCGGGGAGGGGCGCCTCCCCGAACCCCACCCGAGAACCTTTCCACCACCCAACCATCTAACCTCCCAACCACCCAACCAATGAAGACTCTCCGAGACTGCAAGGTCGGCGATACCGCCACCGTCGTCAAGCTCCACGGCACGGGCGCGCTCAAGCGCCGCGTCATGGACATGGGCATCACCAAGGGCACCGAGCTCTACATCCGCAAGGTCGCGCCCCTGGGCGACCCGATCGAGATCACCGTGCGCGGCTACGAGCTCTCGCTGCGCAGGGACGACATCGACATCGTCGAAATCGCCTAGCGATTTCGACGATGTCGATGGTCGAGGAAGGGCGGCCGGACGGCCGCCCGGGCGCGCGGGGACGCGCGCCCTACCCGATCGAAGGACGACGCGAGACGCGCCCAGAAACCATTTCAAAACAAAGGAACCATCCATGTCCGAAGAAAACAAAACCAACATGGCTCCCGCCGCGGCGAACGCCGCGGGCGAACGCGGCGGCGCCCTGCGCCTCGCGCTCGCGGGGAATCCGAACTGCGGCAAGACGACGCTGTTCAACGCGCTCACCGGATCGAACCAGTACGTCGGCAACTGGCCCGGCGTGACGGTCGAGAAGAAGGACGGCCGCCTGAAGGGATACAAGGACGTCATCGTCCAGGACCTGCCCGGCATCTACTCGCTCTCGCCGTATTCGCTGGAGGAGGTCGTCGCGCGCGAATACCTCGTGGAGGAGAAGCCGGACGCGATCCTCAACATCGTCGACGGCACGAACATCGAGCGCAACCTCTACCTCACCACCCAGCTGGTCTCGCTCGGCATCCCGGTCGTCGTGGCGGTGAACATGATCGACGTCGTCCGCAAGAACGGGGACCGGATCGACCTGCGCAAGCTCGCGCAGGAGCTCGGCTGCAAGGTCGTCGAGATCTCCGCGCTCAAGGGCGAGGGCATCCGCGAGGCGGCCGACGCCGCGGTCGAGGCGGCGCGCGCGCACAAGCCCGGCGAGGCGCCGCACGTCTTCACGGGCAGCGTCGAGCACGCGCTCGCGCACATCGAGGAGTCGATCGAGAAGCTCGTCCCGAAGGCGCAGATCCGCTGGTACGCGATCAAGGTGTTCGAGCGCGACGAGAAGGTCCTCGCGAAGCTCGCGCTCGACGCGGACACGCTCGCGCACATGGACGAGCACGTGAAGGACTGCGAGAAGGAGCTGGACGACGACGCCGAGTCGATCATCACCAACCAGCGCTACGCCTACGTGAAGCACGTGACGGACCTGGCGGTCGTGAAGAAGCCGCGCAAGGGCAACCTCTCGCTCTCCGACCGCGTCGACAAGATCGTCACCAACCGCATCCTCGCTCTGCCGATCTTCGTCCTCTCGCTCTGCGTCATGTGGTGGCTCGCGGTCGCGGACGGCGGCCCGGGGACGATTCTCACCGATTGGGCCAACGACCAGTTCCTCGGCGGGGACGGCTGGCACGTGCCGTTCACGGCCCGCGCCAGCGCCAAGGACGGCCCCTACAAGGGAATGGACTACGAGGCGGCGCAGGACTTCCACGCCCCGCACGCCAAGAACGTCGAGGCGTGGGAGGGCGCCTACGTCGAGGCGTTCAACGCCGCGCACGAGGGCGAGGAGGGCTTCGTGCCGCTCAAGGAGCTCGGCGAGGACGCGAAGATCGACGAGGCGCTCGCCGCGACCGTCGTCGCGGAAGGCGTGAAGCTCGACGACGACGAGGAGACCGGCGAACCCGTCGCGGGCGTCGCGACCGTCGGCGAAAACGGCGCGCTGGAAGTCGCCCGCTGCGAGCACGCGCCCGCCGCGTGCAGCCTCGCCCGCCGCCTCGACCCGAAGCACCGCTGCGAGGACTGCACGGACGAGGATGGCGAGCCGCTCGAGGCGTGCGAGGACTGCGCCGCGAAGGAGGCCTGGGAGGCCGCCTACGTCTCGGCCTACGACGCGAAGCACGGCGCCGGCGCCTACGAAAAGGCGCTCGCCGTGTTCAACGCCGACGCCGCCAAGGCGTGGCGCGCCGCGTCCGCGGAAGCCCGCGCCGCGGCCCGCAGGGAGGGGAAGACCTACGTCCCGTCCGAGCTGTTCGAGGAGTCCGGCTTCGAGGTCCTCGACGAAGCGCTCCTGCCGGACGTCGTTGCGAAGGCCGGCGAGCGGCCCGCCGACTGCGGCTGCTGCGACGGCGAGATGACGTGGGACTGCGACTACGCGACGTACAAGGCCTCCAAGGAAATGCCCGAGGTTGATCCGTCGGACTTCGGCATCTTCGTGCCGGGCCTCACCGACCTGTTCGGCCGCGCGCTCGACAAGATCGGCGTCGGCGGTGCCGTGAAGTCCATCGTCCTCGACGGCGCTTGGAACGGCGTGGCAACGGTGCTCGGGTTCGTCCCGGTCATCGTGATCGTGTTCCTGTTCCTCGCGTTCTTGGAGGAGTGCGGCTACATGGCGCGCGTGGCGTTCATCATGGACCGCCTTTTCCGCAAGTTCGGCCTCAGCGGCAAGAGCTTCATCCCGATGCTCGTCGGCAAGGGCTGCGGCGTGCCGGCCGTGATGGCGGCGCGCACGATCGAGAGCGAGCGCGACCGCCGGATGACGATCATCCTGGCGACCTTCATCCCGTGCGGCGCGAAGACCGTGATCATCGCGATGTTCTCGGCGCTCTTCTTCCGCAAGATGTGGTACGTCGCGCCGATGATGGACGTGATCGGCATCGCGATCATCGTCCTCGGCGGCATCGCCCTCAAGAAGACGCGCGCCTTCGCGGGCGACGCGGCGCCGTTCGTGATGGAGCTGCCGGCCTACCACATGCCGACGGTCTCGGGCGTCTGGCGGCACACCTGGACGCGCGTCAAGGCCTACATCTGGAAGGCCGGCTGCATCATCTTCCCGGCGTGCGTGTTCCTGTGGTTCGTGATGAACTTCGACTTCTCCCTCTCGCTCGTCGGCGAAGAGGGGATCGACAGCTCCATCCTCGCCAAGGTCGGCGGGTGGTTCGCGTGGCTGCTCGCGCCGCTCGGATTCGGGACCTGGCAGGGCGTGGCGGCGTCCGTCTCGGCGGAGATCGCCAAGGAGCAGGCCACCGCGACGCTCGGGCTCGTGGCCGCGAACATGCCCGGCGCCTCGACCGCGGCGCGGATCCAGGCGCTCTTCGCCTCGTTCAGCGACTTCCCGCAGCTCGCGGCGATGTCGTTCATGCTCTTCAACCTGTTCGTGCCGCCGTGCATGGTCGCGATCGCGGTCACGTTCCGCGAGATGGGCTCGCGCAAGTGGGGCTGGTTCGCCATCGCCTTCCAGCTCTTCGTCGGCTACGTCCTCGCGATGTCCGTCTACCGGATCGGCGTGCTGGTCGCCGGCGGCGGCTTCGGAATCTGGACCGCGCTCGCGCTGCTCCTCGACGCGTGGTGCCTGTGGATGATCCTGCGGCGCGCTCGCGCGCCGCAGGAGGTTGAAGGGTTGAAAGGTTGAAGGGTTAACTGGTTGAAAGGTTGAAGGGTGGAAGGGTTGAAATCTTAAAAAGCAGGTTGCAACTCTTCAACCCTGCAACTCTTCGACCCTTCAACCACGCATTCCAATGAACACCTCCGATGTCATCGTCCTCCTGCTTCTCGCCGCCGCGATCGCGGCGGTGATCCGGCGCAATCGCCGCAAGGGCGTTCCGTGTGAATGCGGCGGCTCGTGGGGCGGTTCGTGCCACGGCGCGTGCGCCTCGTGCCGACGCGGGCGCGCGGGCCGCTGCGCCGTCGCGCGGGCGGCGGGCATCCTCGCGAAGGAGGATGGTCCGGCGGGCGCTTCGCGCGACGATCGGACCTGATCCTCCGCGGGTGCGGGGGGGGGCGGGCGGCTGGCGTTTTGGGGAGGGATGCGGTATACTCGGCGGCATGAACGCGAAAATGAGGCAGATGTCGCTGCTGGAGGCGGAAGGGCCGGCGGAGGCGGGCGGAGGGGGCGCCGCAGCCGCGGCGCCGCAGCCGCTCGCGAGCCGCATGCGGCCGCGCACGCTCGAGGAGTTCGTCGGGCAGGAGCACCTCGTCGGGCCCGGGAAGCTCCTGCGCTCGATGATCGAGCGCGACGAGATCCCCTCGATGATCCTCTGGGGGCCGCCCGGCGTCGGCAAGACCACCCTCGCCAACGTGATCGCCAACCTCACGAAGGCGCAGTTCGTCACCTTCAGCGCCGTCACGAGCGGTATCAAGGAGATCAAGGAGATCATGGCCCGCGCCGAGGAGGCGCGCGCCCTCGGCGTGCGGACCGTCCTCTTCGTCGACGAGATCCACCGCTTCAACAAGGCGCAGCAGGACGCCTTCCTGCCGTTCGTCGAGCAGGGCAGCATCGTCCTCATCGGCGCCACGACGGAGAACCCCTCCTTCGAGGTCAACTCCGCGCTGCTCTCCCGCTGCAAGGTCTTCGTCCTCAACGGCCTCGGCGAGGAGGAGATCGTGGAGCTGCTGCGCCGCGCGCTCTCGGACGAGCGCGGCTACGGCGGGCAGCCGCTCGTCGTGCCGGAGCCCGTCCTGCGCAAGCTCGCGGTCTACGCCAACGGCGACGCCCGCAAGGCGCTCGGCACGCTCGAGACGGCCGTCGCGAACGCGGGGTCGGTGGACGGCGTCCGGACGGTCACCGACGAGGTCCTCGCCGAGTGCATCAGCCGCAAGGCGCTGATGTACGACAAGGACGGCGAGGAGCACTACAACATCATCTCGGCGCTGCACAAGTCGATGCGCACCTCCGACCCCGACGCCGCGGTCTACTGGCTGGCGCGCATGATCGAGGGCGGCGAGGACCCGCTCTACGTCGCGCGCCGCTGCATCCGCTTCGCGAGCGAGGACGTCGGCCTCGCCGACCCGAACGCGCTCCTGCTCGCCAACACCGTCTGGGACACGTGCCACAAGATCGGGATGCCGGAGTGCAACTGCGCCCTGACGCAGATCGTCGTCTACCTCGCGCTCGCCCCGAAGTCCAACGCGATGGAGGCGGCCTACCTCGCCGCCGCGAAGGACGCGCAGGAGCGCGTCGCCGAGCCGGTGCCGCTGCATATCCGCAACGCGCCGACGCGGCTCATGAAGGACCTCTCCTACGGCAAGGGCTACACCTACGCGCACGACACCGACGAGAAGATCGCGCGGATGTCGTGCCTGCCGGACTCGCTCCGCGGCCGCCGCTACTACGCGCCGACGGGGATCGGCGCCGAGGCGCGCATGAAGGCGCGGCTCGAGGCCGTCCGCGACTGGCGCGAGGGCCGCACCGAGACCCCGCCCTTCTCCACCGCCGCCTTCGGCGCCCCGCCGAAGGCCTGACCGCTCCCCGGTATGAACGCACCGCTCTGGATCAACATCGCGCCACTCCTCGCCGGACGCGAGGAGGAGATCGAGGCCGACCTGCGCCGGCTCGCCCGGGAGACCTGCGTCGAAGCCGTCGCCTTCTGCTGCCCGCTCCATCCCGAGGGCGACCCGCCGATCGACAAGGCCGCCGCCTACGCCCCGCTCGTCGCCGCGATGAAGAGGCGGCTCGAGGGCTCCGGCCTGCGCGTCGGCGTCCTCGTCCAGTCCTCGATGGGCCACGGCTCCGAGCCCGACTCGCCGTCGCCCTTCCGGCGCCTCGAGCTGCGCGACGGCCGCAAACCATACGTCTGCTGTCCGCTCGACGGCGCCTTCCGCGCCCACGTCCGCGCGCAGGTCGCGGCGCTCGTGGCGGGGTGCGACCCCGACTTCCTCCTCGTCGACGACGACACGCGCCTCGGATCCGGCTACGGGGGCTGCCTCTGCTCGCTGCACCGCGCCGCGCTCGCGGGGCGCACGGGCGCGACGGAGATGTCGTTCGAGGCGCTCGCCGCCGCGCTCGCGTCCGGCGCCGATCCGACGCTGCAGCGCGCGTTCGACGACACGCAGGCCGCGTCGATGGAGCTCTTCTTCCGCGACCTCCGCGCGGCAATCGATTCGGTCGACCCGGCGCTGCCCGTCACGCTCTGTAGCTGCGGCTACGAGATGACGCGCGCGCCCCGCTTCGCCGCCCTCCTCGCCGCGCCGGGGCAGCGCCCCGCCGTCCGCCTCAACAACGGCCGCTACATGCGCGAAACGCTCCGCGACATCCCGTTCTGGCTCCACGGCACCGCGTGGCAGCTCGCGCGGACCGGGCCGGACACGGACGTGCTCTGCGAGCCGGACACCTGCCCGCACAACCGCTGGGCCACGCCCGCCGCGATCCTCCACTACCACCTCTGCCTGAGCCTCCTCGAAGGCTGCGCCGGCGCGAAGCTCTGGATCTCCCGCCTCGCCGAATGGGAGCCCGAGAGCGGCGAGGCCTACCGGCGCCTCCTCGCCCGCAACAAGGCCCTCTATCCCGCGCTCGCCGCGCTGCGGCCGCGCTGGGGGGGCGTCCGCGTCCCGCTCGCCGCCACCGCCGCGTGGGGCCCCGACTGGGGTTCGTCGGTCTTCGGCCTCTTCGGCTTCCCCTACGAAAACACCGTCGTGGCCGGCGACGCGCGGGATCGGCCGTTCGCCCTCTCGGGCCACGACGTCCTCGTGCTCTCCGACGGCGAGCTGCGCGCGATCCTGCGCGGCCGCGCGCTGCTCGACGGCGGCGCCGCCGTCGAGCTGGCCAGGCGCGGCTTCGCGGCGCTGACCGGCGTCGCCGCGCGCGACGGCGCGGACCGCCCGCGCGCTTCCTTCGAGACGTGGGGCGGCGGGTGCGTGAACCGCCCCGTCCCGGACGCCGCCGACCTGCGCGAGCACGACCCCGCCGCGCGCGAGCTCTCGACGCTGCGCCACCGCGCGTGGGCGCTCGCGCCGGACTCGGAACCCGTCGGGCCGGGCGCGCTGCTCTTCGACAACGCCGAGGGCGGCCGCGTCCTCTCGGTCGCCTTCCGCCTCCCGTCCGCCGCCCCCGGCGTGAACCTCGACGTCTCGCACCTCTGGAACCAGACGCGCAAGGCGCGCCTCGCGGCGATGCTCGACGAGCTCTGCGGCGGCGACCGCGCCGCGTGGAGCGGCGGCGCGCTCTTCGCGGGCGACGACGGCCTGCTCCTCCGCGCCGGGCGCGCGGCGGACGGCACGCGCCTCTGGGCGGCGCTTCGGACGAGCCTCGACCCGCTCGAGGAGCTGCCCCTCGCGCTCGCCGGACCCGCACCTTCGCGCATCGAACGCCTGGCCCCGGACGCCTCGTGGCGGCCCGTCCCCTTCGAGACGACAGCGGACGGCGTCCTCCTGCACCTGCGCCTCCTCCCCCTGGAGCCCGCGGTCCTGCGACTCGCCTGACGGGGATTTCCCCGGCGGCCGGCCCTTCGTCCCCCGGGACGGAGGGCGCGCTAGCGGAGGCGGTCGGCGAGGAACGGGATGGCGCGCTCGAAGCAGACGCCGTACCAGTGGTCCTCGGGGGTGGCCTCGATGGCGGCGCAGACGACGTCGGCCGCGAGGGCGGAGGCGGAGAGGGCGTCGAGCCCGCGCAGGATGGCGCCCGCGAAGACCGAGGCGAAGACGTCGCCCGTGCCGTGGGCCATGCGCGGGAGGCGCGGGTTGAAGTCGTAGCGGATCGTGGCGCCGTCGGAGACGGCGGTGCCGAGCTTGGCGGGGTCGAAGGAGACGCCGGTGAGGACGACGTTCTTCGCGCCGAGGGCGTGGAGGCCGGCGACGGTCTCCCGGACGAAGTCCTCGCCGTAGCCCTCGAGCACGGGCTCGCGCCCGAGCAGGAAGGCCGCCTCGGTGAGGTTCGGCAGGATGAAGTCCGCGCCGGCGCAGAGCCGGGCCATCTTCGAGGGGAAGTCGGGGGCGAAGCCGGCGTAGAGGCGGCCGTTGTCCGCCATCGCCGGATCGACGATGCGCAGGGCGCCGGGGGCGGCGCAGCTCTCCATGATGGAGAGGATGGGCGCGATCTGGGGCTCGCAGACGTAGCCCGTGTAGAACGCGTCGAAGCGGAGCCCCTGGCGGTGCCACTCGGCCTCGATGGGGGCCATCTCGCCGGTGAGGTCGCGGAAGGTCCAGGCGGAGAAGCCGCCGGTATGGTTGGAGAGGACGGCGCTGGGCAGGACGGCGCACTCGACGCCGCAGGCGGAGACGAGGGGGAGGGCGACCGTGGCCGAGCACTGGCCGACGCACGAGACGTCCTGGATGGTGAGGAGGCGCTTGGGGGCTTCCATGGCGGGGAGGTTTGGGGTGGGTTACCGGTCGTTGCGGCGGCCGCCGAGGAGGGCCTGGAGCAGGCCGGAGCGGACGAGGAAGTAGAGCAGCGTCAGCAGCGAGCTGATCGCGGCGCCGATGTAGGTCATGAACGCGGCGTTCAGGACGGCGGCGGCGCCGCGCTCCTCCTCCTTCGCGAGGAGGCCGCAGGCGACGAGCTGGCGCTTGGCGCGGGCGCTGGCGTCCCACTCGACGGGAAGGGTGACGAGGGAGAACGCGACGGCGCCGCAGAACATGACGATGCCGGCCTTGACGAGGAGGGGGCCGATCCCGCCGCCGGAGGCCGGGCCCTCGGGGCCGGCCGCGGCGGAGAGGGCCATGCCGGCGAAGAAGACGATCATCGAGAAGCGCGAGCCGAGGTTGGCCGCGGGGACGAGGGCGGTGCGGAGGCCCATCCAGCGGTAGTTCGTGGCCTTCTGGAGCGCGTGGCCGGCCTCGTGGCAGGCGACGCCGAGGGCGGCGAGGTCGTGGCCGGCGTAGACGTCGCGGGAGAGGTTGAGGGTGTTGTCGGCGGGGTTGTAGTGGTCGGTCAGGAAGCCGGAGACCTGGCGGATCTCGACGTCGTGCACGCCGGAGCGGGCGAGCATCGTGGCGGCGGCCTGGGCGCCGGTGAGGCCCGTGGAGGCGCGGACCTTGGCGTACTTGGCGAAGGTGGACTTGACCCGCGCGGAGAAGATCATGGAAAGCACGAGCGCGGGGAGGGTGAAGAGGTAGTAGAGGGGATCGATGCCCATGGTCGTTTACGAAGGTTGTACGTTGGAGGCCGTGTCGGGGCGGGCGGAAATCCGGCGTCTGCCGCGAAGTGGCGGGGACGGGTGCATAGGATAGGGAAAGCGACAGGGGAAGGCAAGAAAAAACGGGGCTATTCCATCCCCCGGGAAATTTCATGGGGCGAGAAACCGGGCGGCGCGTTGGTGGAGGTCGCGGGAGTCCGCGCGCGCCGGACCTTGACACCGACGGGAATCGGCTCCGCATTCGTCCGCGGCGGAGTGGGGGGCGGCGCTTCCGTCCGGAGGCGCCGCTCTCGTTCGGTCTCCCGCTCCGCTTCGGCGATCGCCTCGTCCGCGGCCTTCAGTCCCGCCGCGAAGGGCGCGGCGGACGGGTCGCCGCGCTGAACAGCCGCCCCGACATGTATCCATGCCCATCGTCGAACCTCGGCGGACACATTTGCGTTACGGGCGATCGACCATAAAAGGGGAATGATGTCAAGGGAGAATGCACGGATCGTCTCTTCCTTTCTTTCCTCCGAATCGGAATCAAAGAGAAACGGGTCGATCAAAAGATCGGAAAAGGTGTAAAAGATATCACGCTGGACTTCTGGGGAAAATCGATCTAGCCTAGCGAGCACATTGCCGAGATATGCGGCATTTCCGAACTTGTTCGTTTCGATGAAACACCGAATCTGCATCTCGCACTCCATCGGACGAAATCCCCTCATGTCGGGGGAATCATAGGGAGAAATCAGGCGAATGAGGGATTGAACGGCATTCGTTCCCTCCGGAGAATCAAGCATGGTCGCCGTTTCTGCCAAAAGAGCGGACACCGCGACATTCCCCCTCTCGTCGAGGAGCTTCAAGGACGGAATTTCCGCCCGCGATTGATCGAAG
>CAMOEO010000041.1 GCA_946612175.1 uncultured Verrucomicrobiota bacterium | reverse complement strand
TCTTCCCCCGCCGCCCTCCCCTCCCCCTCCCCCTTCCTCCATCCGCCCCCCACAACCCTTTCAACCTCTTCAACCTCTTCAACCTTTTCAACCCCTTCAACCTCTTCAACCCAAGGAGACCGCCATGTCCGCCATCCACAAGATTCTCGACCCCCTCTCGCCCTTCCTCGCCGGAAAGAAGCTCGAATTCCTCCACAACGCGGCGCTGAACCTCGACCGCGACCTGCACGACGACGGCTTCTTCGCCGACGCCGCCGACCTGTTCTCCTCCCGCGAGGAGGCGCTGCGCGTCTGCGCGCCGGCGTTCAAGGCGGACGGGATGGACCGCTTCGGCCGCCCGCGCAAGAACCGCCGCCGGAAGGACGCCGAGGAGGAGAAGGCCCCCGCGTGCGCGAACGGCATCGGCTCGGACGAGCCGGAGATGATGGACCCCGAGGAGTTCTTCTCCTCGATGGACGCCGACGAGCCTGACTACCGCCCCGAGCCGGGCTCGGAGCGCGACCGGACGGAGGTCCCGGAGGGCAGCCCCTTCGAGAAGAACCGGCCGCTCCGGATGGGCCTCCGGGACGTCTGGCGCAAGACCGACGGCATCGACGCGCTGCGCCGCGGGCTCGCGGCGCTGGCGAGCCGCCGCCTCGCGCAGGAGGAGGCGAAGTCCCCGGCGGCGCGCCGCGACCCGGTCCGCCGCCGCGTCGGCGAGCTGCGCAGGCTCCTCCGCCTCTCGGCGCTCGAGACCGACCTGCTCGTCTTCATGCACCTGTTCTACCAGGACGAGTGCGACTGGTTCCGCTGCATCACGACGGACCCGTTCCCCTCCCCGCGGGGGCAGATCGCCTTCGTGCGCATCGCCTCCGCCGTGCTCGGCGCGAAGCCGGACGCCGTCCGCGACGCGCTCTCGGGCGACGCCAGCCTGCTGCGCTACGGGCTGGTGGACGAGGACGACCTCTCCCTCTCGCGCCGCGTCGGGCGCTTCTTCGCCGGGACCGGAAAGAGCGACCTCCGGAGCGCGTTCTACCGTCCGCTCGAGACGGAGCCGCTGCCCTGGGAGTTCTTCTCCGAGGAGGTTCGCGGGCACGGCGAGACCATCGCCGCGCTGGCGCGCGCCGACCGCGGCGGGCGCGGCATCGACATCCTGCTGCACGGCGTCGCCGGCGCGGGCAAGACGAGCTTCGCCCGCGCGCTCGCCGAGAGGCTCGGCATGCGCCCGGTCGCCGTCGCCATCGACGAAACGGAGTCCCGGGACCGCCGCCGCGAGATTCGGACCGGCTCCGCCGGGCAGGCGGCGTTCCGCCTCGGCGCGCTCGCCGTCGCCGAGCGCCAGTGCGACCCGGCGCGCGACCTGCTCGTCGTGGACGAGGCCGACACCCTGCTCGGCTGCGTCGGCGCCAACCGCCTCAACCGCGCGCTCGACGACGGCCGCTTCGTCCGCGTCTGGCTCGGCAACCTCGACCCGGAGTGCCTCCCCGACTCGAACCTGCGGCGCTTCGACTACGCCGTGCGCTTCGAGCCGCTCGGGGCCCGCGAGCGCACCGCCGTCTGGCGCAACGCCGTCCGGCGCTTCGGCCTCGACGGGACGCTCCGCGAGGAGGACCTCGCGAACCTGGCCGAGCGCTTCCCCGTCGCCGCGGGCATCGTCTCGCGCGTCTGCGAGAACCTCGCCGCCACCGGCGTCGCCGGGCGCGAGGGCCGCGAGGCGGCGCTCGCGCTGGCGAACCGCCTCCTCGAGAGCCACGCCCGGCTCCTCGGCGTCCGCTTCCGCCCCGCGGCGGAGAGCAAGCGCGTCTCGGCGGGCTACGTCCTCGACGGGCTCTCCGTGAAGGGCGACGTCCCGCCCTCCGACGTGCTCGCCGCCTCCCGCGAGTTCCTGCGCCGCCTCTTCGCCGGCGACGAGGGCGACGGCGCCGCGCGCCGCGACCCGCCGCGCCTCAACGTGCTGCTCTCCGGCCCTCCCGGATGCGGCAAGACCGAGTTCGTGAAGTGGCTCGGCGAGCAGCTCGGCCGCAAGGTCGTCACGCTCGGCGCGAGCGACCTCAAGGACAAGTTCGTCGGCGAGACGGAGAAGCGCATCGCCCGCGCGTTCAAGGAGGCCGAGGCCGACGGCGCCGTCCTCTTCCTCGACGAGGTGGACTCCTTCCTGCGCTCCCGCGCCGGCGCGACCCACAGCTGGGAGGTTTCCGAGACGAACGAGCTGCTGGAGCGCCTCGAGGACTTCAAGGGGCTCTTCGTCGCCGCGACGAACTTCCCCTCGTCGCTCGACCCCGCCGTGCTGCGCCGCTTCACCTTCAAGCTCGCCTTCGGCTACCTCGACGCGGCCGGCAAGCGGACGTTCTTCGACCGCTTCTTCGGCGACCCGCTCACGGAGGAGGAGGCCGCGGAGCTGGAGGCCATCCCGGACCTCTGCCCGGGGGACTTCCGCACCGTGCGCCAGCGGCTCGACTACCTGCCCGGCGGCCGCACCAACGCCCGCCGCCTCGCCGCCCTGCGCGAGGAGTCCGACCGCAAGGCCGCCCTCCCGCCCGCCGGCGACTTCGACCGCACCGCCCCGCGCCGCCTCGGCTTCGGGGCGTAGCGCTAGCGGTAGAGGAAGCGCTTGATGCTCATCTTCGGCGTCTTCTCGAAGGGCGAGGGGTTGCGCTCGACGGCCGAGAGGCGGCTGTAGGCGGGCATCCGGCGGTTCACCGCGGTGCGGACGCGGCCCGGCAGCGCCGCGACGGCCGCGTCGTCGAGCTTCGCCCTGCGGATGGCGTCGGGGTCGAAGTAGACGCGCGCGACGAGCTTGCCGCCGCGGTCCACGACGACGGACTCCGCCACGAAGTCCTGCTGGTTCACCACGGCCTCGATCTCCTCCGGGTAGATGTTCTGCCCGCTCCCGGAGAGGATCATGTTCTTGCTCCGGCCGGAGAGGAAGAGGTTGCCCTTCGCGTCGAAGTGCCCGAGGTCGCCCGTGCGCAGGAAGCCGTCCTTCGTGAAGAGCGCCTTCGTCGCCTCGGCGTTGCGGTAGTAGCCGACGCAGAGGTTGGGGCCCTTCGCCTGCACCTCGCCGTCGATGCGGAGCGGGTCGGGCGAATCGATGCGGACCTCGTCGTAGTCGACGGGCTTGCCGCACGAGCCCGGCGCGAACTCGCGCCAGTCCTCGTAGGCCAGGAGCGGGCAGGCCTCGGTCATGCCGTAGCCGACCGTGTAGGGAAGGCCGATCTTCCGGAAGGCGGCCTCCGCCTCGGGGTTGAGCGGCGCGCCGCCCATCACGAAGGTGCGGACCTGCCCGCCGAAGGACTCCCGCACCTTCTCGGCGATCTTGCGGCGCACGAGGCCGCCGACGCCCGGAAGCGCCATCAGCAGGCGCACGGCGGGCTTCGAGAGCCTGGGCTTCAGCGCCCCGCGGTAGATCTTCTCCATCACCATCGGGACGGTGATGACGATGTAGGGGCGCACCTCCTTCATCGCCGCGACGAGCGCCGTCGGCGACGGGATCCGGGTGAGGTAGACGACCTCGACGCCGCTCAGGAGCGGATACATCATCTCGAAGGCGAGGCCGTACATGTGCGCCATCGGGAGCATCGAGACGATGCGCTCGCCGGGCTTGGCCGGGATGCGGCGCTGCGCGAAGTCGACGACGGCGTTGAAGCTCTCGTGGCGCAGCATCACGCCCTTCGGCGCGCTCGTCGTGCCGGAGGTGTAGTTGATGACCGCGAGCTCGTCGCCGTTGTCCGTGGGATACGAGACGTCCGCCGGCCCGAAGCCGCCCGGGTGCTCCGCGGCGAGGAGCGCGTCCTTCTCCTCGAACGCCTTCGCGGCGGCCCTGTCGCGCCCGCCGAGGACCGTGCCGTCCTCGATCGAGACGGCCGCGCGGATGCGCGGGAGCCTCGAGAAGTCGAGCCCCGCGGCGATCTCGGGGTCGGTGAAGAGGATGCGGCTCTCGGAGTGGTCGACGAGGTGCTGGACGCCCTCGGGGGTGAAGTTGGAGAGGATCGGGACGGCGACCGCGCCGGAGGAGACGATGCCGAGGTAGGTCTCGGCCCAGGCGGCGCAGTTGTGCGCGCAGAGCGCGACCTTGTCGCCGTGCCGGACGCCGGCCTCGCGCAGGGCGAGGCGGGTCCTCTCGATCGAGGCGGCCAGTTCCCCGTAGGTGATTCCGCGGCCGTGGAAGTCGGAGAGCGCGGGTTCGTCCCAGTGTGCGCGGACGACCTCCGCGAGCATTTCGAGGTAGTGTTTCATGGCGCGCATTGTACCCCATCCCCCGGCGCGCGTCCAGCCCGCCGCGCGCCGCACGCGAAACCGTTGCGGAGCGGGGGGCGTTCTGGTAGACTGCGAGGCCCATGAACGCCACGCCCGCCTTCGACAACGACAAGTACATCGCGCTGCAGTCCTCCGCCATCCGCGAACGCGCGCAGCGCTTCGGGAACAAGCTCTATCTCGAGATCGGCGGCAAGCTCCTCCGGGACCTCCACGCCTCCCGCGTCCTCCCCGGCTTCGAGCCCGACGTCAAGCTCCGCATGCTCCAGTCGCTCGGCGACCAGATCGAGTTCATCGTCTGCGCCTTCGCCGGCGACATCGAGCACCGCCGCTACCGCGCGGACTTCGGCACCACCTACGACGCCGAGGTGCTCCGCCTCGTCGACGACGTCCGCGCGCGCGGCCTCGCGGTCCGCTCCGTCGTCCTCACCCGCTTCGACCCCTCCATGCGCGCCGCCGCCGCGTTCGCCGACCGCCTCCGCCAGAGCGGCCTCGCGGTCTACCTCCACTCGGCCATCCCCGGCTATCCGGGCGACGTCGACCTGATCCTCTCCGACGAGGGCTTCGGGCGCAACCCCTGCATCGAGACCGCGGCGCCGATCGTCGGCGTCATCGCCCCCGGCCCCTCCAGCGGCAAGCTCGCCACCTGCCTCTCCCAGGTCTGGCACGAGAACCGCCGCGGCGTCCCCGCCGGCTACGCCAAGTACGAGACCTTCCCCGTCTGGAACCTCCCGCTCTCCCACCCCGTCAACGTCGCCTACGAGGCCGCGACGGCCGACATCGAGGACTTCAACCAGATCGACCCCTTCCACCTCGAGGCCTACGGCGAGACGACGGTGAACTACAACCGCGACGTCGCCGCCTTCCCCATCCTCCGCGCGCTGCTCACCCGCCTGCTTCCCCCCGACCAGGTCTACCGCTCGCCCACGGACATGGGCGTGAACAAGGTCGGCTTCGCCATCGCCGACGACGCCCGCGTCCAGGAGGCGTCGCGCCAGGAGATCGTCAGCCGCTACCTCAAGGGCTGCGCGGACCTCGCGATGGGCCGCGCGACGGAGGCCGTCGTCGGCCGCCTCCGCGCGATCATGGCCGCGACGGGCCTCAAGGACGCCGACCGCCCCGTCGTCGCCCCCGCCCGCGCGGCCGCCGCCGCGGGCGAGGCCGAGGGCAAGGGCTTCAACGGCATCTGCTGCGGCACGGCGATCCAGCTGCCCGACGGCTCGATCGTCACGGGCAAGAACTCCCGCCTCCTCCGCTCGCCCGCCGCCGCCATCCTCAACGCCGTGAAGCGCCTCGCCGGCATCCCCGAGCGCCTCGAGCTGCTCCCGAAGGCGATCGTGCAGTCGGTCACGGACATGAAGTCCGGCATCCTCGGCCGCCACAGCTCCAACCTCAACGTCGAGGAGCTGCTCATCGCGCTCGCGATCTCCGCCAACATGAACAGCATCGCCGGCCTCGCCCTCCAGAAGCTCCCCGAGCTGCGAGGCTGCGAGGTCCACATGACGCACATCTCCTCGGCCTCCGACGCCGCGGGGATGCGCCGCCTCGGCCTGCGCGTCACCGCCGACCCGCGCTTCCCCACGAAGTCCCTCTACACCGGCCGCTAGCCCCCGCCCGCCCCCCGCCCGCCATGCGCCTCCTCCCCCCCCGCCTCCGCCACGCGGCCTCCGCGCTCCGCGCGGTGGCGGGGTCCACCCTCAAGGAGGGCCTCCAGCAGCCCGTGACGCTTCTGCTCGCGCTCTCCTGCTGCGAGCTCGTCGCGCTGCAGCCGATCCTCCAGCTGCACACGTTCGGCGAGGCGGGGCGCCTCACGCGCGACTGCGGAATGGCGTTTCTCCTCGTCTTCGGCGTCTTCGTGGCGGCGTTCACCGCGGGCTCCACCCTCGCCGCCGAGATCCGCGACGGGACGGCCGCCACGGCGCTCGCCAAGCCCGTCTCCCGCCCCCTCTTCCTGCTCGGCAAGTTCCTCGGCGCCTGCGGCGTCGCCGCCGTCTTCGCCTGGTGCGCGACCTGGCAGGCGCTCCTCGCCGAGCGCACGGCGGAGCACTGGGTCGAGACGGCCCGCACCGCGGGCGAGGTGCGCGACGCGCTCTGCGGCTTCGTCTCGGCGCTGCTCCTGCCCGCCGCGGCGCTCGGCATCGCCGCCGTCGCCAACGCCCGCGCCCGCCGCCGCTTCCCGCTCTGGTTCTTCGGCGCGTTCGCCGCGCTCGCCCCGCTCGCGGCCCTCGCGCTCGGGCTCGTCGCGCGCGACGGCACCTGGCTCGGCCCGCGCGGCTGGTCGCTCCAGCTCGACCTGCGCCTCGTCCCGCTCGCGCTCCAGCTCCTGCTGCTGCTCTTCGTCTTCTGCGCGCTGGCGACCGCCTTCTCCACCCGGCTGCAGACCGGCCCCGCCGCCGCGCTCTCCTTCCTCGTCCTGTTCCTCGGCTTCCTCGCCGACGGCGCGGCCGCCGCCGGGCCCGCGGGGCGCCTCCTGGCCGCGCTCGTCCCCGACGTGCAGCACTTCTGGACGGCCGACGCCCTCGCCCGCGGCGGGACGATCGGCGCCGGGCGCGTCGCCCGCGTCGCGCTCTACGCGGCGACCTACTGCGGGTTCGTCCTCTCGTGCGGGTGCCTGGCGTTCCGGGACCGGGACCTGTAGGTCGCAGGTCGCAGGGAGAGGACGGGAAGAAGGTAGAAGGTAGAAGGAAGAAGCGGGAGGCGAAAGAGAAGAGGAATGGACGCGGAGAAGAAGAAGGAGACGGAAACGGTGACGCAGGCGGAGACGGAAGCGAAGAAGGACGCGGAGAAGACGGGCGCCGCGGTGCTGGAGGCGACGGGCCTGCGGAAGACGTTCCGCGACTTCTGGGGCCGCCCGCGCACGGTCGCCGTGGAGAGCGTCTCGCTCCGCGCCTCGCCCGGCGAGGTCGTGGGCCTGCTCGGCCCCAACGGCTCGGGCAAGTCGACGACGATCAAGATGATCCTCGGCCTGCTCCGTCCGACGGCCGGCGCCGTCCGGCTCTTCGGCCTCCCTCCGGGCGCGCCCCGCGCCCGCGCCCGCACCGGCTACCTGCCGGAGCTCTCCAACCTCCACCGCTTCCTGACGCCGCGCGAGACGCTCGGCTACTACGCCGGCCTCTTCGGGATGCCCGGCCCGGCCGCCCGCTCGCGCATCGCCGAACTGCTGCGCCGCGTCGGGCTCGACGGCGCCGCGGCGGACCGCCCCGTCGGCGAGTTCTCCAAGGGCATGGCCCGCCGCGTCGGCATCGCCCAGGCGCTCCTCAACGACCCGGAGTTCGTCGTGCTCGACGAGCCGACGAGCGGGCTCGACCCCGTCGGCCGGCGCGAGGGCAAGGACCTCGTCCGCGGGCTCGGCGCGGAGGGGCGGACCGTCCTGCTCTCCTCCCACCTGCTCGCGGAGGCGGAGGACGTCTGCACCCGCGTCGCCATCCTCGCCGGCGGCCGCGTCCGCGCCGAGGGCCGCCTCTCCGACCTGCTGGAGCGCCGCGACGCCGTCCGCTTCACCGCGACCGGCCTCGCGCCCGAGCGCGCCGCCGACTTCCGCGCGCAGCTCGAGGCCGCCGGCGCCGCGGTGGCCGTGGACCGCCCCGCGCGCACGCTGGAGAACTACTTCCTCGAGATCGTCCGCGAGGCCGGCGCCGCGGGCGCGTCCGCCCCGGACGCCGGCCGGGGGGCCGGGACATGAGGCGCCGCGTCGCCGCGTCGTTCCTGCTGGGGCTGCGCGCGCCGCTGCGCTCGCGCCTCGTGGCGGCGCTGCTGCTGCTCGTCGCCGCCGCGGTCGTCGTCCTGCCCGCCCAGCTCCGGACGGACGGCACCGACGCCGGCACGCTCCGCATGCTCCTCACCTGGACCCTCGGCCCGGTCGTCGCCCTGCTCGGCGCGGCGTCGCTCTGGGCGGGGTGCGCCGCGGTCTCGACGGAGATCGAGGACAAGCGCTTCGTCGGGGCCGCGACCACGCCCGCCCGTCCCTTCGAGATCTGGCTCGGGCGCTGGCTCGGCCTCGTCGCCCTCGACGCCCTCCTGCTCGCCGCGGCGCTCGGCGGGGCGTACCTCCAGGCGCGGGCGCGCGTCCCCGCGCCGGCCCGCGCGGTGCGCGCCCTGCTGCCGCTCGACCCCGCCGGCGTCGAGGAGCAGGTCCGGCGCATCTACCGCGACGCCATGCCGGAGGGCGCGCCGGACGGACGCGAGGAGGACGTGCTGGAGGCGATCCGGCGCGACCTCGCGGGCGAGGCGTACCTCCCCGTCGGCCCCGGGCAGGGGCGCGACTGGCGCGTCCGGCTGCCGCGGCGCGGCGGCGCGGACGGCCTCCGGATCGACTTCTCCTTCCTCTCCGCCTACGGCGCCGCCGAGGGCGCGAAGGGATCGCTGCGCGCGCTTCGCGACGACGGCCGCGAGATCGCCGCGCTGCGCCTGACGGGCGACGAGGCCGGGGCCGTCTCGATCGCCGTCCCGGACGGCGCCCTCGACGGCGCCCGGACGCTCACCGTCGCGTTCCGCAACGAGGAGGACCCGGAGAGCGGCGCCGCGGTGCTCGTCCGGCACTTCGGCTCGATGCGCGCCACCGTCCCGCACGGCGGGCTCGCGGCGAACCTCGCGCGCGCCGGCGTGGCGCTGCTGGCGGCCCTTTCGCTGCTGGCCGCGCTCGGGACGGCGTGCGGGTGCTGCTTCTCGTTCCCCGTGGCCGCCTTCGTCGCGACCTCGGTGTGCGCCATGGTCCTCGTGAGCGGAGGCGCCGACTACGGCGAGGAGGCCCATTCGCACGCCGCGGCGCCCGGCGCGGTCGAGCGCGCCGCCGGCCGCTTCTCGGAGCGCGCCTCCCGCGCCCTCCGCGCGGCGACCGGCGCCATCGATCGCGCGGAGGCGCTGGACCGCCTCGGCGACGGCATCTCCGTCGACGCCCCCGCCGCCTGGGCCGCCCTGCTCGCCGACGGCGTCGCGCTTCCCCTCCTCCTCGGCGCCCTGGGCGCCCTCGCCCTCCGCCGCCGCGAGCTCCCGTAGCCCCGCGCCCGCCGGACCGGCGGCCCTACGCTTCGCGGACCGGCCAAGCCTCCGCGTTCCGGTTCAACGCGGAGATCCGGCGGCAACGCGGGGGTGCCCGCGTCCGCTTCTCGCCGTCCGGCAGGAAGGGCCGGTCTTGGATACGGTTGCCGGGCGGCCTCTCCGTACCATGCGGGCCGTTTCACCGAAATCTACGAATATTTTTCTTGTAATTTCAAGTGTTATCTCTTACAGTCACAACGAAGTACACCCCCAGCCTCGCTTTGCTCGGCAGCCCCCTCAGCGAGGGGGCCGGCCGGGCAGCGGACGGCACGGAAAGGCGCGCCCGTGCGTGCCGCTTGCCCCGCGCTCGCGTTTCCCCCCCCGGCGCTTCGCGCCACCCCCCTCCCGGAGGAGGGCTTGGAACGCGCCGCGCGCGCGGGGTTGACGCGGACTTCCAGCGCGCCACTGCGGTCAACCGATGGAACGCGCCGCGCGCGCGGGGTTGACATCGCAAAGGCCATGTCCCATAATCGGGGCCGTCAAGCCACCCCAGCCCGAAGGAAGCCGCCATGAAACGATCCGTCCGCATGCTATTCCTCCTTGTCCTTGGCACGGCCGCCGGCGCGGCCTGCGCCGGCGTCTCCATCAATGGAGAGGACATCGCCTCCGGCTCCCCCGCGGGCTGGGTCTACGAACGCCCCGCCATCCGGCTCTCCGGCCCGGGTCCGTTCGTCGTCTCCGGCGTCGACACGGAGGGGACGGCCGTCCTTCGCGCGGAGGCGGATTGCGACGTCGTCATGTCGAATCTCGTGCTGTCGGCGAAGGCCACAGGTCGGCGCGCCCGGGCCGACGGGCTGGCGATCGCCTACTCCGCCGCGACCGATGGCGGCGGAAACTGGGTCGCCTGCTTCTCCGACGGGCTGTGGCACCGCCACGACGGGGCCAATGCGTTCGACATCCAGGTTCCCTCCGACCCCGCGGCGGCAGTCGGCGACCGCTTCCTCCAAAGCGACGGCTGGACGCGCTCGAACGTCTCGTGGACGCCGTCCGGAACGAACTTCGCTGCCGTCGTCTGGGCGGGATCCCGGTTCGTCGCGGCACGGTTCCGCGGCGGACTCGCCGTTTCGGAGGACGGCGGCAGAACCTGGAACAGCGCCTCCTGGGACGGCAACCCGATCAACCTGCGCGCGATCGCCAGGGGCGGCACGGACGGCGGAACGCTCGTCGCGGCGTCGACCCGCGGACTCTGGACATCGGTCGACGGCGGACTCTCCTGGACGCAGTCCACGAATCTCTACGCCAACGCGGTCGTCTGGGCGGACGGGCTCTTCGTCGCGGGGGGCGAGCTGCGCGGTGCAGCGCCGGAAGGCCTCTACTGGTCGCAGGACGGCCTGCGCTGGACCGCCCGCGGATACTCGGCCCTGACCGCCCTCAACGGTCTCCAAATGCTCGTTGCGGGCAGCGGGGGGCGTTTCCTCGCGGGCAACGACAGCGGCTGGCACGCCTTCGTCTTCCCGGAAACCGGAGATCCCACCGAGGCGTCGGCCACGTTTGCCGGCACGAAGCGCGCCCTTGCGGCAGGCGGCGGCCGCTACATCACCTCTGCGGGCACGAACACAGGCCTGCGCTGGTCGGAAGACGGCCTCTCCTGGACACGCTCCGACAAGCAGAACGGAACCTTCCTCTCAATCGTCTGGCGGAACGGCGCCTTCTTTGCGGAAGGCATCGACGCCCAGAACAAATACACGGGGCTCTGGACATCGACGAACGGTGAAAAATGGACGCCCGTCGCGGACGAATTGGCCGAGGGGCTTCCCGCGCTCGACTGCGGCGACCGCTCCGTGAAGCTCGCGATCGCCGGCACGCACAACAGGCTTGCCGGCGGCCTCTATGCGCCCTCCGTCCACATCGCCCCCGGCGGCACGCTCGACGTGTCCGCACACGGCTCCGGGCCCGCCGCACTCGAAGCGGCCGGAGGCCGCTACGCGGCGGCGTTCGGCGGCGGCATGGTAGAGAGCTCCGGCGCGTTCGTCCAGCGTGGCGCGACGCTTTTCGCGGAAGGCGGCGTCGGCGCGCCGGACGTCGGCCCCGGCGCGGGCGGCGCTGCGGGAGGCGGCGCAACGATCCTCGGCGGCTCGCTCCGGCCTGGCGGGAATGGCTTCGTCCCCGCGCCCTCCAACGGCGTCGAGGTCGTGCGCTGCGTTGTCGTGGAAGGCCTCTCGCCCGGCGAGGCCGTCGCGCTCGCGAACCTCCCGGACGAATACGGCACGGACGGCGTCGTCGCCGACGGGGACGGCCGCGTCTGGCTGTGGCTCCCCGCCTCCGCGGAGTCATTCCGCTTCCTTGCCGGCGGCTCCCTTCGACGCGTCGCCGCGGGCGGTGGAGCCTGCTTTGCCGAAACGCTGCCCGACCCCAGGGTCGAGTCCGCCTCCTTCTCCGCGGGCGCCGACGGCGCGATGGAGGTAAAGCTCCGCGTCTCCTCTCCGGTCGAGGCGGAGGCGCTCGCCCCGGCCTATTCGTCCGATCTTTCCGCCCTCTTCTCCGGCGGTGGCGAGGCACTCGCCCCCACCCGCGTCAAGACGGTCGCGGAGGGCGAGTACGAATTCACGTTCCGCCTTCCCGACGCCGGCGACGCCGGCTTCCTCGTCCTCCGCGCCAGGTAAGCCCGACCCGCTCCCCTCCAGGTCCGCCGCCGAGCGCCGGGCGGCTACGCCTTGACGGGCATCGTCGGGAGCCACTTGCGGATGGCGGCGACGGTGCGCTGCCAGATCGCCCGCATCGAACCACCCCATCGCGACCCGTGAACCGACTCCAGGCCAACCTCTGCCTTCTCTGCGTGACGCTCTGCTGGAGCGCGGAGGTCGTGCTCTACGCCTGCATTCCGCACGGCGTCCCGGCGTTCGCGACGACCTGCGTCACGGCCTTCGCGGGCGCGGCGCTCCTGTTCGTGCCGTTCCGCGCCCGCCTCGCCGCCGCGCCGCGGGACCTCCTGCGCCATTGCCTGCTGCTCGTCGCGATGGGAGCGTTCGAGACCGCGATCGTCGCGCCGGCCGTCGCGATCGTCTACCCCGAGGTGGACTCCGTCTTCCTCGCCTGGGCGGTGTTCGGCAACACCGCGGGGTTCCCGATCCTGCTCGGCATTCCCCTCTCGATCCTCCTCCAGGAGGAACTGGACATCCAGCCGGCCGGCCGGAGCGGCGCCGCCCCGGGCGATCCCCGCGGCGACCGGGAGCCGCGCCGTCGCTCTCCCGGCACGCCGGAATCCCCCGCACCATGACGCCGGACGCGCTCCTCCTCGTCGCCCTCTCGGCGCTCTCGCTCGGGTTCTACAACGTCGCCTGCAAGCACGCGGTGAGCGACAACTCGGCCCTCGACGTCCTGCTCTGGTCGTCCGTGGCCGGGCTCGCCTCGTTCCTCGCGTGGGCCGCGGCGGACGGCGGGGCCGCCGGCCTCGCCGCCGCGGCGCGCGCGACGCCGGCCGCGCGCTGGATGCTCGCGGGCAAGGTGGCGCTCGTCGGGTCGAGCTGGGCGGCGGGCTACCTCGCGATGCGGCGCCTGCCGATCTCGCTCGCCGCGCCGGTGCGCGCCACGGCGCCGCTCTGGACGCTCCTCGGCGCGATCGCCCTCTACGGCGAGACGCCGGGTCCGGTCCGCGCGCTCGGGATGCTGCTCATGGTGGCGGGCTACGTCCTCCTGGCCGCGCTCGGCTCGCGCGAGGGCTTTTCGTGGCGCGGCCGCGAGATGGGGCTGATCGTCCTCGGGACGCTGCTCGGGGCGGCCTCCGCGCTCTACGACAAGTTCCTGCTCGCGCATGCCGGGCTGCCGCCGAAGACGGTCCAGCTGCACTTCAGCGCGGGGCTCGTGCTGCTCTTCGGCGCGGTCTGGCTCGCGCGCCGCGCGGCGTGGCCGGCGGCGGAGCGCTCGCCCTTCCGGTGGCGCTGGTCGATCCCGGTCATCGGCGCGCTGCTGATCCTCTCCGACGCCCTCTACTTCCGCGCCGTCGCGATCCCGGGCGCGGACATCTCGCTCGTCTCCGTCTTCCGCCGGACGAGCTCCGTCGTCTCGTTCCTCGTCGGCGGCCTCCTCTTCCGCGACCTGGACCTGCGCCGGAAGGCGCTCGCCCTCCTCCTCGTCCTCGCCGGCGCCGTCCTCGCCGCGCTATGACGGCCGCGCGGCGAGCGCCTTGAAGGACAGGCCGAACTTCGCGAGGTACTTCGCGAGGCGGTCGGTGTCGTTGGACGTCTTCTTCGCCTTCCGCGAGACGGCGAAGAGCCGCTTGCCCGCCTCCGCCGCGCTCCGGCTCCCTCTGCATACCGCCACCACCTCCCGCAGCTGCGCCAGCTCGAAGCGGTCGAACCGCTCCGCGAAGTCCGCGCCGAGGAGTTCCGCGAGCGGATACGCGGCAACGTCGCCGGAAAGGCTAGCGGCTCTAGCACCGCTAGAATCGCTAGCCGGCCTCGTCTCGGCCGAACCCCGCTTGATCTCCTCTTCGACGTCCGCTTTCGTGACGCGCCCGCCGTCGGCGAGCGTCGCGAGCCGCGTCACGCACGCGTTGAACTCGCGGA